>DASXQC010000392.1:0-2671 GCA_036493235.1 Reyranella sp. | reverse complement strand
CGGCTACACCATGGTCACCAAGCCGACCAAGGAATTCACCGATGCCATGGGCCGCCGCAAGCTCAAGGGCAACATGGACATCGAGCTCGCCATCGACGTGCTGGAAATGGCCGAGCATCTCGACCACGTGATCCTGTTCTCTGGCGACGGCGACTTCCGCCGCCTGGTCGAGGCGGTGCAGCGCAAGGGCCTGCGCGTCTCGGTCGTCAGCACCATCAAGTCTTCGCCGCCGATGGTGGCCGACGAGCTGCGCCGCCAGGCCGACGACTTCGTCGAGCTGGCCGAGCTCGCGCCGTTGATCGCGCGCAATCCGTCCGAGCGCACCCCGCGTGCCGCCGGCAACGGCGAGATGCCCGGCCCGGGCGAAGACGTCCCCGGCCAGATGGTCCGCTCGGCCTGATCGGACGGTGACGTCACCGTTCGAAGAGCCGCCGCTCGACTGTCCCCGCTGTCCCCGCCTCGTGGCGTTCCGCCACGAGCTGCAGGGCAGATACGCCGACTGGAACAACGCGCCCGTCCGCTCCTTCGGCTCTATCGATGCGAGCCTTCTGATCGTTGGCCTGGCGCCCGGCATGAAGGGCGCCAACCGCACCGGCCGGCCGTTCACTGGCGACTATGCCGGCGACCTCCTCTACGCCACCCTGCTCGAGTTCGGCTTCGCCCAGGGCATCTACAAGGCCGATCCCAATGATGGGCTGCGCCTGGTCGATGCCCGAATCTGCAACGCCGTGCGCTGCCTGCCGCCCGAGAACAAGCCCCTGCCGGTCGAGTTCACCGCCTGCCGGCCGTTCCTGCAGGCCGAGTTGGCGGTGATGCCGAAGGTCAAGGTGCTGCTGGCACTGGGCAAGGGCGCGCACGACCAGATCCTGCGCGCCCTGACGGTGCGCCCCGCCGGCAGCTATCCGTTCATCCATAACCGCCTGCACAAGCTGCCGACCGGCCTGCATCTGGCCGACAGCTACCACTGCTCGCGCTACAACACGAACACCGGCCGGCTAACGACCGAGATGTTCCACGACGTGTTCCGGACGATCCGGGGCGTCCTTGCGCCGAGAACGGGCGCTGTGACAGGGGCGCCGTGACCTGGCAGGCCCTCTGAAGGACTCTTGACGGCGGTCGGTCGAGTGCCGGTATGATCTGCACTCGGACCGTGTGATCGAGGTGAGCACCATGCTCCGCCAGCAAACCGTCATGAGATTGCTTGCGCACCCTACCCTCGTCGATGCCGCGCGCCTGTACTACGCGCAGCCTCATCGCGGCTATCACGATGCCAACCATCTCGACGAGCTGATCGCGCTCGCCCGTGAGCATACGCCCGATCTCAACGAGGCCGAGCAGCTGGCGCTGCTCTTCCACGACGCCGTCTACGTGGCCGGCGCGCCGCGCGGCGACAACGAACGGAAGTCGGCGGCGCTCATGACCAAGACCCTCGAGACGCTGGCACTCGACCATGCTGATCTTGCTGTCGCCGAGCCCGTGACCGACCGCGCCGCGCGGATCATCGAGGCGACGATCCATGCCGACGCACCGCCAGCCGAAGCCGCACGTGTTTGCGACCTCGACCTCTGGCGGCTCGCCGCGCCGTGGGAGGCGTTCTGCCGGCACGCGCTCGGCATCCGCCGCGAATACCGGCACCTGTTCGCCGACGACGCCGCCTTCTGGCACGCCCGCAACGCCTTCTACACGACCATGCTGGCCAAACCGCGCCTGTTCGCGACCGACCGCTTCTTCGAGCGCTTCGAGCAGCCCGCCCGCGCCAACATGCGGCGGGCGCTCGCCGGGCATTAGGTCTTTAGCCCGCCAGCATCATATCGATCGGCCCGGTGATCTCCTTCGAGGTCGGGCTCACCTTGCTCGGCCAGGAGCCGACGAGCTTGCCGTCCTTGTCGATCAGGTACTTGTGGAAGTTCCACTTGGGCAGCGCGCCCTCGCCCGCCTCGCCGCCGATCCATTGGTAAAGGCCGTGCGCGTCCATGCCGACGACCTTCTGCTTGGCCGTCATCGGAAAGGTGACGCCGTAGTTGGTCTCGCAGAACTTGGCGATCTCGGGCTCGGTCTTGGGCTCCTGCGCGCCGAAGTCGTTCGACGGCACGCCCAGCACGACCAGGCCCTTGGGTCCGTAGGTTTCGTGAAGCTTCTGCAGCTCCTTGTACTGCGGCGTGAACCCGCAGAACGAGGCGACGTTCACCACCAGGACCGGATGGCCCTTGTACTGCTTCAGGTCGATCGGCTTGTTGTCGATGCCGGTGAAGGTGAAATCGTGGGCTGAGGCCATGTCACATCTCCTCGTCGTAACGCTGTTCGAGCCAGGGATCGCCGTAGTTGTGATAGCCGCGCACTTCCCAGAAGCCCGGCTTGTCGAGCACCGAGAACTCGACGCGCTTGATCCACTTGGCGCTCTTCCAGAAATAGAGCTTCGGAATAACGACGCGCAACGGCCCGCCATGTTCCCGGCTGATCGGCTGGCCATTCCAGCTCGTGGCCAGCAGCACGTCGTCGGCCGAGAAATCCGCCAGCGGCACGTTGGTCTTGTAGGTGTCGTAGGAGTGGAAGATGACGTGCTGCACGTCGGCCCTGGGCTTGACCAGGTCGATCAGGCTGCGCGCGGAAACGCCCTCCCACACATTGTCGTAGCGCGACCACGCCGTGACGCAGTGGATGTCGGTCGTGA
>DASXQC010000391.1:0-2349 GCA_036493235.1 Reyranella sp. | reverse complement strand
GGGGGCGAGACGTCCGCGCTCCGGCAAGATGGCTGAGATGAACGCGCGCGTTCGTTCCTCGCGCGGGGTGCCGAGCACCTCGGCCGGCGCGCCTGCTTCGACGATCGCGCCCTTGTCCATGAACACGACTCGATCGGCAACCTCGCGGGCGAAGGCGAGCTCGTGCGTCACCACGATCATGGTGACGCCCGAGCGCGCCAGGTCCTTCATCACCGCCAGCACCTCGCCGACCAGCTCGGGATCGAGCGCCGAGGTCGGCTCGTCGAACAGGACCACCTGCGGCTTCATCGCCAGCGCCCGTGCGATCGCCACGCGCTGCTGCTGGCCGCCCGACAGGCTTGTCGGATAGGCACTCTCCTTGTCCGCCAGCCCGACGCGCTTCAAGAGCGCGCGCGCTTCGGCAACGGCCTCGGCCTTCGGACGGCGCAACACCTGGACAGGCCCCTCGATCACGTTCTCCAGGGCCGTAAGATGCGGGAACAGGTTGAAACGCTGGAACACCATGCCGGTCCTGAGCCGCTGGTGCGCGATCTCGCGCTCCGACAGCGGATGCAGCACGTCTCCCGCGCGGCGATAACCGACCAGCGCGCCGTCGAGCACGATCGACCCGGCATCGAACTCGACGAGCTGGTTGATGCAGCGCAAGAGCGTCGTCTTGCCCGATCCCGAGGCGCCGATGATGCACAGCACCTCGCCTGCACCGACGTCGAGATCGACACCGGCCAGCGCCTGGAACGACCCGAACTTCTTGGCCAGGCCGCGGATCTCGATCAGCGCCGTCATCGGGACGTCGCGACACCGCGGGCGAAGCGGCGCTCGAGCAGCATCTGCAGTGGTGTAAGCAGGCTCACAACGAGCAGGTACCAGAGGCCGGCCACGATCAGCAGCTCGATCACCTTGTTGTTGACGTAGTAGATGTCCTCGGCGCTATGCAGCACCTCGGCATACTGGATCACCGACGCGAGCGAGGTGAGCTTCACCATGCCGATGAACTCGTTGCCGAGCGGCGGGATCACCACGCGCATCGCCTGCGGCAGGATGATCCGCCGCAACGCCCGCAACCGCGTCATGCCGATCGACTGCGCCGCCTCGGTCTGCCCGGCATCGACCGACATCAGGCCGGCGCGCACTACCTCCGACGTATAGGCCCCCTGGTTGATGCCGAGCCCGAGCAACGCCGCAAGGAACGGAGTCATGACGTCGATGGTCTTGATGGTCCAGACGCCGGGAATGCCGAGCGTCGGGAAGACCAGCCCGAGATTGAACCACAGCAGGAGCTGCAGGATGGTCGGCGTGCCGCGGAACAGCCAAGCGTAGCCGATCGCCACGCTCTGCAGCACCGGATTGGGCGACAGCCGCATCACCGCAACGACGACACCCAGCACGATGCCGAGCGCCATCGCCAGAATGGCCATCACCACGGTGTTGACCAGGCCGCTCAGGATCGCCGGTGCGGTGAAGTACTGGCCGACCACCTTCCAGTCGATCTGGCCGTGCGCGAAGGCGATCGCCAGCATCACCAGCAGCGCGACGATGACGACCGCGGCGAGCCAGCGCCCCCAGTGGCGCTTGTGGACGATGCGCAGGCTCACTGCAGCGTGACGCGCGCGCCCGCCACGTCGATGGTGGTGCCGAACGGCTGGCTGAGCGCGGCAAAGCGCTCGAGGACCGAGCGGCCCTCGTCCCTGCCGGCGAGCCGCGGGCGGCCGCGCTTGTGGCGCGGCTCCTTCCAGCCGAGGCTGATCGGGATCAAATCGATCGAGCGCAGCTCGCGGCCCTCCCAGGTCAGCTGCGGCAGCACCGATTCCCAATAGCGCTGGTCGGCGGGGAAGCCTGCCTGATCGTTCTTCATGCGCACCTGGTAAACCTGGCCGGGCTTGAGATCCGGATCGGCGCGAAAGCGGTCGTAGCCGTCGGACGGGATCTTCTGCACCAGCTCGTTCTGGCCGATGAAGTTGCCGAGCGAATAGAAGATCGGCTTACCCTTGTAGATCTCCAGCCCGCGCAGCAGGTGCGGGCCGTGGCCCGCCACCACGTCGGCGCCGGCGTCGATCATCTGCCGCGCGAACACCGGGATGAACTCGGCGGGGATCTCCTTGCTCTCGGCCTGTTCGTGCGCATGCAGGCTGACCACGACGAGGTCGGAGAGGCCGCGCGCCTCCTCGATCCAGCGCGTCATCGCGGCGATGTCCTTGCCGCTGGCGGTCGTGCGCACCTGCGCGCGGTTGGCGGTCTTGAACTTCATGTCGCCGAGCGGGAAGACCGAGGGATCGGCCGGCGGGTAGGCGAAGCCCATCTTGATTTTGGCCTGACGGTCGGCCTCGAGGCCGAGCTGGTCGGCGATCTCGC
>DASXQC010000390.1:0-16997 GCA_036493235.1 Reyranella sp. | reverse complement strand
GATTGCTGCTGCACTGGAGGCCAAAGGCCAACGAGCGGCGCGCAAGATCGTGCTGGCGCCTGAATCGGCGCACGGCACCAACCCCGCGACGGCGGCGGCGCTCGGCTTCACCGTGAAGCCGATTCCGGCCAACGACCATGGCCGCGTCGATCTCGCTGCGTTGAAGGCGGCGCTCGGCCCCGAGGTGGCGGCGATCATGCTGACCAACCCCAACACCTGCGGCCTGTTCGAATCGGAGATCATCGAGATCTCCAAGGCCGTGCACTACGCGGGCGCGTACTTCTATTGCGACGGCGCCAACTTCAACGCCATCGTCGGTCGCGTGCGACCGGGCGACCTCGGCGTCGACTGCATGCACATAAACCTGCACAAGACCTTCTCGACGCCGCACGGCGGCGGCGGGCCAGGCGCAGGGCCGGTGGTGTTGTCGGCAGCGCTGGCGCCGTACGCGCCGTATCCGTGGATCGTGAAGAACGGCGATACCTGGACCGTCGCTGAGGACGGCGCCAAGGTCGACGGCCAGCCGCTCGGCCGGCTCAAGGCCTTCCACGGCCAGATGGGCATGTTCACTCGGGCGCTCGCCTACATCATGAGCCACGGCGCCGATGGCCTGAAGCAGGCGGCGGAGGACGCGGTGCTGTCGGCCAACTACGTGATGGCCGCGCTGAAGGACGTCATGACTCCGGCGTTCGAAGGCCCGTGCATGCACGAGGCGCTGTTCGACGACAGCTTCCTCAAGGACACCGGCGTCAGCACGCTCGACTTCGCCAAGGCGATGATCGACGAGGGCTATCACCCGATGACCATGTACTTCCCGCTGGTCGTGCACGGTGCCATGCTGATCGAGCCGACCGAGAGCCAGGCCAAGGAAGACCTCGACCTGTTCATCGCCGCCCTGCGCTCGCTCGCCGAGCGGGCGAAGAGCGGCACCGCGGCCGAGGACTTCAAGGCGGCCCCGCGCTACGCCCCGCGCCGCCGTCTCGACGAGACGCTGGCCGCGCGCAAGCCAGTGCTGCGCTGGCGGCCGAGCAACAGCTTCAAGCAGGCGGCGGAGTAGAAGGGGATTCCGCCGGGCGCGCATCGCGCGTGTATTTATCGCGCGACCTTCAAACGGCAGATTCGATGTCGGTTTGGGAGAAGTCGTCGCCCTTGAACAGCAACCGAGCGTTTTGGTCGCGAGCCACCGCATAGGCGAAGCAGTCGCCCAGGTTGAGCTGTGCCGGATGTCCGCGGCCCTTTCCGTAGCGCGCGAACGCGTCGAGTGCCGCGCGCGTCTGTTCAGCCGTGATCGGCACGCATCGAATCGAGGCGATGGTCAGGAATTCGTTCACGTCGGCGGCTG
The DNA here is from genome assembly GCA_036493235.1 of Reyranella sp. Classification (GTDB taxonomy): domain Bacteria; phylum Pseudomonadota; class Alphaproteobacteria; order Reyranellales; family Reyranellaceae; genus Reyranella. The sequence goes on along the minus strand of DASXQC010000390.1, from coordinate 15,655 downwards.
CTTCTTCAACGGCCGCGTGACGGATACGACAAAGGGCGAGAGTCGCTTCGAACACGGCAATCGGCGACGTGATCGGCTTGTCGCTTTGCTCGATCGCGTCTGAAAACGTGTCGGCTTCCGATTCCCGATTCAGGACGGCGACAATGGCCGAGGCGTCAACGAACATCAGGGATCGTCGCTCAAATCGTCATAGAACGCCTTGTCGGCTTCCAATCCCGTAGCAGGCCGTTTCCGCACGCGTTGCTGAAGCCCGCGTAGCCGTTCCCGAAGAGGGACGGCCTCGTCGAGGCGACGCAATTCATTCTCCAGGGCGACCTTCACCGCGTCGGTCTTGTTGAGACCTTTGCGAGTGGCCAATCTTTCCGCGAGCCGGTTGACCTCTTCGTTTCGGATATTGAGAGGCATGCCAGTATGTAGCGCCGTCAACACGATATTGTCAACACGTGTTGGCAATGAGGAGGTCGCGACCGATCACATAATGAGCGAAAAGGATTAATCGAAGACTTCAGGGCGTCGGCGCATGCGAGTTTTTACGACACTACCCCAGGAGGATCTTCGCAAGGTCGGTCCGGCCGCGCAGAAGATCGAGGCCGACGGATACACCGGCGTCAGCACGCAAGAGAACCGGCACGATCCGTTCCTCGCACTCGCCGTTGCGGGCGTCGCCACGAACAAGATCGAGCTGCACACCGGCGTCGCGATCTCCTTCCCGCGCTCGCCGATGGTCGCGGCCAACATCGGCTGGGATCTCGCCGCGAGCACTGGCGGCCGCTTCACGCTCGGGCTCGGCTCGCAGATCCGGCCGCACAACGAGAAGCGCTTCTCGGTGCCGTGGTCGGCCCCGGCACCGCGCATGCGCGAGTACATCCAGGCGGTGCGGGCGATCTGGACGGCGTGGAAGGGCGACGGCAAGCTCAACTACGAGGGCAAGCACTACCGCTTCACCCTGATGACGCCGAACTTCGTGCCCGAGGCCTACGACGCGCCGTTGCCGCGCATCGGCCTCGCCGCCGTCGGGCCGGCGATGCTCAAGGTCGCGGCGGAAGAGAGTGACGGGGCCAAGCTCCATGCCTTCTGCACCGCCAAGTATCTCGAGAACCGCATCCTGCCGATCATCAGCGAAGGGCTCGCCAAGTCTGGCCGCGGCCGTGAGGCGTTCGAGATTTCGGGCGGCGGCTTCCTCGTGACCGGCAAGGACGACGCGGCGGTGCAGGCGCTGTTCGACTGGGTGCGCTATCGCGTGGCGTTCTACGGCTCGACGCCGGCCTACTGGCCGGTGTTCGACGAGCACGGGTTGGGCGATCTCGGCCGCAAGCTCAACGCCATGACCAAGGCCGGCCAATGGGACAAGATCGCGGGCGAAGTGAGCGACGACGTCGTGCACCTGTTCGCCGCGGTCGGCCGGCACGACCAGATCGCCAAGGCGATCGAGGCGCGCTTCGGTGGCCTGGTTGATTCGATCAGCGCCAGCGCCAACTCGGCCAAGCCGTCGGACATGCCGCCGGACCTGATCCAGGACATCGCGCGGATTCCCACGCGCTATCGTGCTGTCGCTTGAGAAGAAGGAGGACGAGATGAAGCTGGAAGGTCGATGCTATTGCGGCAATGTCCGCTACGTTGCCGAGGGCGAGCCGATGCTGCAGGCACAGTGCCATTGCCGCGAATGCCAGTACATCACCGGCGGCGCGCCCAACACTTTCATCGTCATGCCGGCTGCCGGCCACACCTACACCAAGGGCACGCCCAAGGCCTTCGCGCGCACCGATCTCGAGCGGGCGGTGACGCGCGAGTTCTGCCCCGACTGCGGCACGCACCTCGCCACCAAGCCGCCGGGGCGGCCGGTCGTCGTGGTGAAGGTCGGCACGCTCGACGACCCCAAGCAGTTCACGCCGCAGATGGCGATCTTCACGGTCGACAAGCAGCCGTTCCATCAGATCCCCGAAGGTCTCAAGACCTTCGAACGCCGGCCGGGATAGGAGCCTTCATCGGACCGCGCCACTTCAGTGGCGCTCTTGGCATGAGCGCAACTGGAGTTGCGCGGTCCGATGAGTTTCCGTCGGCGCCTACGGCTTGCCGAAGGTCGCGATGCGCTCGACGTTGCAGACGAACAGCACGCGCTTCTCGTCAATCGCCGGATCGCGCAGGCCGTAGGGTGGCGGGTTACCGGTGTACTTGGTCCAGATCTTGTCGAGCTGGTGCGTCACCCGTTCGCCGCCCGCTTCCCACTCCCGCTCCTCACGGTCGACCGAGCATTTGAGCTGGACCCAGTGATAGGCATTCTCGGGATTGACGATCAGGAGGGTGAAGCGCGGGCTCTTGCGGATCCAGTCGCACTTCCGGCGGTGCGAGGCGGTGTTCACCAGCACCTGGTCGCCCTCGTAGTCGAACCACATCGGCGTCAGCCCGACCGTGCCGTCCGGCCCGATCAGGCCGAGCGTGACGGTGATCGGCCGGTCGAGCAGTGCCTTGTAGATCGGATCGAGACTGCTGAGGCCCTTGATCTTGACCCTGTCGCCGATGCCGAACTGGCCCGGCTGCAGGCCACCGGCGACGTCGCGGAACTGGGCAACCGTGATGTTGGCCATGGATCCTCCCGGCATTGATTGTGCGGGAGTGAGCGTGACCGCGGCGGCGGCAAAAGAAAAGCCCCCGCCGGTGAGGGCGGGGGCCGCAGGTAGCCCGCGATTATTATGGTGCGGGCAATCCTGGTTGAAAGCTCAGTTTAGGCGCTTCGGCAGCTCCGCGATGGCCTGGTCGACCATGTCCTGCGACTTGCCCGAGCCGACCTGCTCGCGCAGCAAGCTGCGGGTCGCAGAGAGGGCCGTGTCGACTGCCATGTCGCGCACCTGCTTGGATGCGGCCGCCTCGCTCTGGGCGATACGGTCGAGCGCCTGCTGCTCGCGCAGCGCGATGGCGTTCTGCAGGCTCTGCGTAGCGCGGGCCTGCATGCGGCTCACTTCCTCGCGGGCGTGGCCCAGGATGCCCTCGGCCTCGGCGGTTGCCTGCGCGAGCGTCTGCTCGGCCGCAGCCTTGGCCGCGAGAGCCTCGCTGCGCAGCCGCTCGGCATCGGCCAGCGCGGCGGCGATCGTCGCCGAGCGCTTGTCGAGCAGGGCGGTGAGGCGGGTCCACAGGATCTTGCCCAGCAGGACCACGAACAGCACGAACGCGACGGCGACCCAACTCTCCGGATTGCCGAAGAAGCCGGCGTCGTGACCTTCAACGGCAGCTTGCGCGGCCTTGTCGGCAGCCCAGGCGCTACCCATCAGCGGCCTCCTTTGGCAGCAGCGACCTTGACCCGCAGCGCCGTTCCGTCGGCCGGCTGGCCGGAGACCTTGCTGTAGACCTCGGCCGCGATCTCGTGCGCCATGTCCTCGAGGCCTTCCACCACCTGGGCGCGCTGCCCGGCGATGCGCTGCTCGGCCTCATCGATGCGCTTGTTGATCACGTTGCCGAGCTCGGTGAGCCTGGCCGACGCGGCGGCGCTGTCGGCCTCCGCCTGTTCACGATGCAGCTTGCGAGCGGTCTCGCGGGCGTCGGCGAGACGCTTCTCGTAGGCGGTGACCAGCGCGCGGGTCTCTTCGCTCGCCTTCTCGGCGGCGTCGAGGTCGCTCTGGATCTTGCCCTGGCGCTTCTCGAGCGTGTCGGAGATCGTCGGAATCGCGAGCTTCGACATGACCAGGTACAGCACCACGAAGGTGATCACCAGCCAGACGACCTGGGGGGCGAAGTCGTGGAAGTTCAGCTGCGGCATGCCGCCTTCGGCAGCCATGGCCGTCCCGCTGACGCCGGCGACGAGGGCCGCCGCCAGCACGCTGTAGACCGGTTTGCGCATGATGCTCAGTCCCAAGCCTTTGGGGCTTAGAACACGAACAGGATCATGAAGGCGATGACCAGCGCGAACAGCGCCACGGCTTCCGTGAGCGCGAAGCCCAGGAGCACGTTGCCGAACACGCGGGGAGCGGCCTCGGGGTTGCGCAGCGCGCCCGAGACGAAGCTGCCGAAGATGTTGCCGATGCCGATGCCCACGCCGGCGAGGGCGATGGTAGCGAGGCCTGCGCCGATGAGCTTGGCTGCTGCGGGAGTCATTAGTCAGTTCCTTCCTTAGTGATGCAGATGAACGGCGTCGTTGAGATAAAGGCAGGTCAGGATCGCGAAGACATAGGCCTGCAGGAAAGCGATCAGGAGCTCGAGGCCGGTCAGGATGACGATGAAGGCGAGCGGCGCCCAGCCGCCCAGGATACCCATCATCACCACGAAGCCGCCGAACACCTTCAGCATGGTGTGACCCGCCAGCATGTTGGCGAACAGTCGGATGCTGAGGCTGAAGGGACGCACGAAGTAGGAGATCACCTCGATCGGCACCAGGATGACCAGCAGCCAGGCCGGCACGCCCGACGGCACGAAGAAGCTGAGGAAATGCAAGCCGTGGCGGGCGAAGCCGATGATCGTCACGCCGACGAACACGACCGCCGCCATCGCGAAGGTCACGATGATGTGGCTGGTCGGGGTGAACGAGTAGGGCACCAGGCCCAGCACGTTGCAGAACAGGATGAAGACGAACAGCGTCAGGACGAACGGGAAGTACTTCTTGCCGGCGTTGCCGACATTGTCGCGCACCATGCCGGCGATGAACTCGTAGCCCAGCTCGGCCATCGCCTGGGCGCGGCCCGGGATCAGGGCCTTTTTCTGCGTACCGACGACGAAAAGAAGGAAGGCGAGGATGACGGCAATGGTCATCCAGAGAGCGGAATTGGTGTACGAGGCATCGAGCGAGCCGATATGGAAATCGAGCAGCCGCTTGATCTCGAACTGCTCCATCGGGCTATGCATGTCGTCCCCACTCCACTCTCAGGGGAGGCGGTCTCCCCCTTTGGTCGCGTCGTCCGAGAAAGCCCGGATGGCGCGCCATGCATTGTTGACGCCGGCGGAAAACCCCACGATCAGGCAACCGATCAAGCCAAACGGCGCCCAACCCAACCAGCGGTCGAGCCAATAGCCAAGGAGTCCCCCGACCAAAAGGCCCGCGATCATATCCACCAACACACGATACGCAATCGCGGTCTGGCGGTGCGACACCGCGGACGATTCGCGGGGTTGTTCGACGGTCCCGCGTGCCTTTTTCAGCTGCGCCTGGAGCTCGTCGATCCGCCGGCGATCAGCCTCGGGATCGGCGGCCGGATGTCTAGGGGTTGGGTCCGATGGTGTCAAGGAAGCGATTCCCTTTACCTATCAGGTAGTTAAGACCTTGCGAGGTCGGCTTTTCAACGTTTGAACACCGAGAAGGTGGCATCGCCGTCACGCTTCACCTGCGGGACGAGATCGACCTCCCAGTCGAGGTACTGCCGCATCGCCGCTTCGACATCCTGATTGTTGTCGTAGGGGCGGTACCAGACGTCGGTCGGCGGATCGGCCATCCACGTGTGGCCGGTTTCCACAGGCAGCCCGGCCTCGCGCCACGTCTTCATGCCGCCGGCCAGGATGGCGACCGGCAAACCTGCCGCCTCCTGCGCCGCGAGCGCCGCGATCTCGCCGTCGGGCGAGACCAGCACGATACGCGCGGCGCCAGCCTGCTTCCTGATCATCTCGGGAATAGACTGCGCGAGTCCGGCGCGCACGGCGAACCACGCGCCCGGCACGTGGCCGTCGCGATAGCGTAGACTGGTGTCGAGATCGATCACCAGCGTGGTCTTGAGTGCCGCGTTGAGCTCGGCCGCGCTCACCGTCGCGGGCTTCGGCATCGCGAAGCCCTTGGGGAAGCGCGGCTCGGCCTCGGTCGTGTGCTCGCTTGCCGCGGGCTTGTGGTCGAGCACGTAGGTGTTCTTCCAGTCCATCTGCAGCAGCCAGTGTGCGGTCATGGTGGCGCGCACGCCGTCATTATCGTGCAGCACGATGGTGGCGTTGCGCGCGCCGACATATTGATCGGTCGCCTGCACGAGCTGGCCGCCCGCAGCATGGCGGAAGCCCTTGATATGACCCTGCGCGTACTCGGACGGATCGCGGACATCGAGCTTGTAGAGTGGGCCGCCTTTAGCTTCGAGCGCCTTGAGGCCTGCCATATCGATCTTCTTGATACCCATGCGCTGGGCGACCGTCGCGGCCGCGTTTTGCGCGAACTTCGCAGCTTCCGCGCCCTGCGGACCGAATGATTTGGTTTCGCCGCGCGCCACCTTCAGGCCGGCGAGATGCCAGCCCATGGTGCCGTTCTTCAGCGCCATCACCTTGTTCGGCAGGCCGGCATTGATCAGCGATTGCGCGCCGATGATCGACCGTGTGCGACCGGCGCAGTTCACCACGACCAGCGTGTTCGGGTTGGGCGCGAAGTCCTTCACGCGGTAGACCAGCTCGGCGCCGGGGCAGTCGACGCCGCCCGGGATCGACATGTTGTTGAACTCCGGCATCGGCCGCGAATCGAGGATCACCATGTCGGTCTTGGCGTCGACCAGCTTCTGCAGGTCGGCGGCATCGATGCGCGGCGTGTCGTTGTCGTGCTCGACAACCTCGCCGAACGCCTTGCTCGGCACGTTGACACCGGTGAAGACCTCGTGGCCGGCGTCGCGCCATGCCTTGAGGCCGCCGCTCATGACGGAGACGTTGCTGTAGCCCATCGACCCGAGCTTGGCGGCGGCCCGCTCGGCGCGCCCGTTGTCGCCTTCCTCGCCGCTGTCCATCAGCACGACGTGCGTGGCCGGATCGGGCAACAGCGCGAAGGCGCGCGGTTCGAGGCGGGAGAGAGGCAGCGGTGTGGCAAACAGGGGATGGCCCTTGGTCGAGAACTCGCCTTCCTCGCGGACATCGAAGAAGGCAAATATCTCGCCCGACTTCAACATCGCCTTGACCTGCTGCACCGACAGCGCTCGATCCACACTCGCCCGATCCACAACCATGGGGGTCCTCCGTTTGTTGCAGTATAGCCGCCTGCCCCTTACGTTGGCGCCCATGAAACAGTTCGTGCCTCTGGTGCTGGCGGGGGCGCTGGCCACGATTGCTGCTTCGTCCTTTGCCCAGACGCCCGCCAAGCCACCGCACAAGCCGCCTCCCGCGGCCAAGCCGGTCGCCATGGTCGCCAAGCCGGCGGCTCATGCGGCTCATCCGTCGGCCCATCCCGTTGCCCATCATCCGATCGTGCGCCGGCCGGTATTCGTGCCGCCGCCGCCGGTCATCGAGCTCGACGAGATTTCACCGCCCGACCTGCCCAAGGCGCTGAGCGACGAGGAGCGCGACCGCTACCGCCGCATCTTCCAGGCGCAGGCGAGCGGCCAGTGGGCCGCGGCCGACGCCGAGATCGCCCAGCTCAAGGACAAGACCTTGATGGGCTATGTCGGCGCCCAGCGCCTGCTGAGCCCCAGCTATCAGGCGTCGTACGACCAGCTCGCGGCCTGGCTGCAGGACTACAACGACCATCCCGATGCCCCGGCGATCTACAAGCTGGCGGTGATCCGCCGGCCCAAGGGCGCGAGCGGCGACCTCACGCCGGCAAGCTTCGTCGGTATCGCACAGTCGTCTCCCGCCTTCGCCGCGGCCCGCACCGTCACCGGCGCCGACGCCGCGCGGGCGGCCGAGTTGCGCGCGCGCCTGCAGCAGATGGTCGACGATGGCGGCTTCAACGCAGCCTTCGCTCTGCTCGACGAGAAGGCCACGGTCGAGCTGCTCGGTGCGCCCGAGGTCGAGCTGTGGCGCGGCCGCATCCGCACCCACGCGCTCGAGGCCGATTCGCAGCGCGGCGTGCAGGTGCCGGTCGATGTCACCGCGCCGCCCGATGCCAACTGGGCCGCCGGCATCTCGGCGTTCCAGAGCGGCAACATGGCCGAGGCCGCGCGCCGCTTCGAGCTGGTGGCCGATGCGCCGCCCGACCAGGTGTCGTCGTGGACGCTGGCCGCCGGCGCCTTCTGGGCCGCGCGCACCAATCTCCTGGCCGGCAATCCGCAGAAGTTCGCGCCCTATCTCAAGCGCGCGGCCCTGCATGGCCGCACCTTCCACGGCCTGATCGCGCAGAAGATGCTCGGCATGCAGATCGTGCCCAATCTCGCCACGCCGCCGGTCGACCGCCGCCGCGCCGACATGCTGAAGAACGACCGCGCCGGCCGCCGTGCGCTGGCGCTGTTCCAGCTCGGCGCCGCGACCGCCGCGCAGCGCGAGCTGTTCGCCGCCTCGCTGGACGCCGATCCGAAGTACATCGAATCGATCATGGCGGTCGCGCTGAAGGCAAACCTGCCCAGCCTGTCGATCCAGGTCGGCAACGCGGCATGGGACCAGCGCGACAAGATCGCGGGCTACGATGCCGCGATGTATCCGCTGCCGCCGTGGCAGCCGATGCAGGGCTTCTCGCTCGACAAGGCGCTGGTCTACGCCTTCATGCGCCAGGAATCGGCGTTCAATCCCAAGGCGCGCTCCTTCGTCGGCGCGATGGGCCTGATGCAGCTGATGCCGGGCACCGCGCGGATCGTCACCAACAAGTTCGCGCCCGAGACCGCGGGCGGCGATCCGTGGGATCCGTCGGTCAACATGTCGTTGGGCCAAGCCTATATCGGCTCGCTGCTGAACGACGTCGACGACAACCTCGTGCGCACGGTCGCGGCCTACAACGGCGGGCCGGGTAACGTGATGCGCTGGGACAACACGCTCAATGCGTCCGCAGATCCTCTCCTGTACATCGCGACCATCCCGCTCAACGAGACGCGCGACTTCGTGCATCGGGTGCTGGCCAACTACTGGATGTACCAGATCCGGCTCGGCCAGCCGACGCCGTCGCTCGACCAGATCGCGGCGCACGAATGGCCGCGCTACACCCAGCAAGACGTGGCCAGTTCGACGGGGGCCAATTCGATGAGTACCGGCAAATGAGCAACACCGCGCGCCTGCGTCGCTTCATCGGCGACATGACCTCGCTCGTCGGCGGTGCATGGCAGGACAATGACCCGGCCACCTCGGTCGAGGTCGGCGCGAAGCTGCTCGGCGAGTTGGTGCGCCACGACGACTGGCTGCCCGACGCGATGGCCGAGTGCCCGCCGCATGGCTATGCCCAGAACCTGCTGTGGTGCGATCCGTTCGAGCGCTTCTCGGTGGTGAGCTTCTGCTGGTCACCCAACGCCAAGACGCCGGTGCACGATCACCAGGCGTGGGGCCTGGTCGGCATGCTGCGCGGCTCGGAGACCTCGCAGGCCTTTGTGCGCGACGAGAAGACGGGCCTGTTGAGCCTGGGTCCCTGCGCCACGCTCGCGCCGGGTGACGTCGAGAAGCTGCAGCCGGAGCTGGGCGACATCCACCAGGTGACCAACGCGCTGGTCGACACCGGCTCGATCAGCATCCACGTCTATGGCGGCAATATCGGCGCCATCCGCCGCTACACCTTCGATCCGGAAACCGGCACGCCCAACCTGTTCGTGTCAGGCTACACCAACAAGATCGTCCCCAACCTGTGGGACCGCTCGGCCGAGGTGAGGGCGGCGGGTTGAGCGGCTGGCCTATGTGACCATATAATATGGTCACATAGGAATCGCCCATGGACCGCAAGATCAACGCCGCCGCCTACAGGCGCTGATTTGGGTAGTGCAGGACAATCCAAGTCTGGGAATGCGGGCAAGAAGAGCGTGCGACGCCGCCCTCGCCACAGCTGAACTGGCGGTTCCGACGGTCGCCTTCTTCGAACTTGGTGAACTGTTGAAGCGCGAACGGATCAAAAGTCAGTTGAGCGTTCGCGACTGGCGGGCACGCATCCTGTCGCTTGGCGTTCGCGAAGTGCCGCTTTTGGCGGAGAGTGCGATGCGGGCGACTGACCTCGCAAACCTGCCCGGCGATCCATTCGATCGCCTCATCGTCGGAACGGCCCTGGTCGAGCAGGCGACGCTCTTGACGGCCGATCAGTCAATTTTGTCCTGGCCCGGCGGATTGGAGCGCCAGGATGCCACTCGCTAGCTAATGCTTGTGCGGGTGGGGATGAGTCGGGTCGACCCAGTACACCGTCTCGACCTTCTCGGCGGGCTCGATGTCGATGTTGATCGCGACGGCTTCGTTGTCGGAGCGCACCAGCACGCATTCCAGCGGCTCGGTGTCGGAGGCGTTGATCTCCTGGTGCGGCACGTAGGGCGGCACGTAGATGAAGTCGCCCGGGCCGGCCTCGGCGGTGAACTGGAGCTGGTCGCCCCAGCGCATGCGCGCGCGGCCCTTGACGACGTAGATCACGCTCTCGAGATGGCCGTGATGATGCGCGCCGGTCTTGGCGTGGGCATGGATGGTCACGGTGCCAGCCCACAGCTTCTGCGCGCCGACGCGGGCGAAGTTGATCGCCGCGGCACGGTTCATGCCGGGGGTCTGGGCGGTGTTGGTGTCGAGCGATCCTGCGGGGATGACCCGCACGCCGTCATTCTTCCAGTCGGTCATGAGGGTGATTTAGGCCCGATGCCTCGCCTCGACAAGCGAGGATCGTTACAATGCGCCATGAACAAAATCGACGAAACCAAGCCCTTCAAGGCGGTCCACATCGCCGTGCTGACGGTTTCCGACACCCGCACGCTCGAGACCGACAAGTCGGGCGACACGCTGGTCGAGCGCATCGCGCGCGACGGCCATGTGCTGGTCGACCGTGCGATCGTGACCGACGACGTCGACAATATCCGGGCCCAGGTGAGGAAGTGGATCGACGATCCCAAGATCGAGGTCGTGATCTCGACTGGCGGCACGGGCGTCACCGGCCGCGACGTCACGCCCGAGGCGATGGAGGGCCTGTACGAGAAGCGCATCGAGGGCTTCGGCGAGACCTTCCGCTGGATCAGCTTCCAGAAGATCGGCACCTCGACGATGCAAAGCCGCGCCACCGCCGGCGTCGCCAACGGCACCTATATCTTCGCGCTGCCCGGATCGACCGGCGCCTGCAAGGACGGCTGGGACGACATCCTGCGCTTCCAGCTCGACATCCGCTTCCGTCCCTGCAACTTCGCCGAACTCATGCCGCGCCTGAACGAAGGCAAGATTCCCAGGAGCGGTTGAGGGGCAGTGATTGATCCGTTCGACGGCGAAGCGCTGCCCGCAACAGGTACAGCGCACGGCCATGTTCGTTTGCGCGACGGCCGCCTGGCGCGCATCGCCTATGCCCACGAGGGCGATGCTTCGGCCGCGGGCCGGCTGCATGCGCAGGCGGCGGCGTTCCGCCATCTCGAACCTGCCGACCGCACGCCGCGCCTGCACGAGGTGATCGAGCCGCGCGCGGGGCTTCCAGGCGGCGCGTTGATCGTCGACTTCATCGACGGCCGCGCGCCGCGCCTGCCTGATGAACTCGACTTGATGGCCGACACTCTGGCGCGCATTCACGCGTTGCCGTTGCCGCCCGCAAGCGCGCCGATCCCGCGACAAGGCAATCCCTTTATCGAGACACTCGAAGCCATCGAACTCAATGCGATGCGCTTCCTCGACAAGGCTGTGCCCGACGTGGGTGCGCGCGCCGAGATCGCCGACGAACTGCGCGCGATGCGAGCCCTCGTCCCGGTGCTTGGTCGCAAGGTGCAGCCGCTCACGGTGGCATTGGCCGACACCCATCCCGGCAACTTCCTGGTCGATTCGGCGGGCATCGCCTGGTTCGTCGATCTCGAGAAGGTGCATGTCGGCTCGCCGGCGATCGATCTCGCGCACGCTACGCTGCCGACCTCGACCTTGTGGCATCCCGACGTCGGCAAGCGGCTGACGGGCGAGGAGGTGAGGCGCTTCTATGACTCGTACCTCTCGCGCATCGGTGCGGAGAAGGCCGGGGCGCTGCGGCCGTGGCTGGTGCCGATGCGCCGCCTTACCTGGCTGCGCACGACCTTGTTCATGGCGCGCTGGCGGGTCGAGACGCGCGGCCCGCGTGACCGCTCGAACCCGTCGCAATGGAGCGACACCGGACTCGATCCGCAGATGAAGGCGCACATCGATGCGCGGATCGATCAGTGCTTCATGCGCGATGTCGTCCGCAGCATCCGCAGCGAGTGGCTATAGCGGCTTGACCATGCGGAAGGTCTCCGAGCGAAAGCCGCGCCGCTCATAGAAGTCGACCGCGCGCTTGTTGTCGGCGAACACGTCGAGGCTCAGCAGCCGATATCCCCGGCCGCGCGCCCAGTCCTCGGCGGCGCTCATCAGGCGCGCCGCGACGCCGGTGCCCTCCGCAGCCGGCGTCGTGGCGAGCAGCGAGACGTAGCCACAGGGCTCGTCGGTGACGCCGTCCCTGCCTGGCCGCAGATGGACGTAACCCAGTCGCCGTCCGCCATCGGCACAGGCGATCAGCGTCGCAGCACCGTCCACCGGCGCGAACGACGCCTCCATGTGCCGGTCCTGGAATCCGTCCATCGCGGCGCGATCGTGCCAGGCCGGACCCGGTACGCCGGACAGGCGCGGCGAGAGGCCCTCGATGAAGGTCCGGTCGTCTGACGTGGCAGGGCGCAAGGTGATGGTGGTCATGGGCTTCCTCTATCACTAGACCCAGTGGCTTGACTCGTTCCTCTTTTGTTCTAAGACTCAGCCGCCTTGAAGGTGGAGCCATGAAGAAGCCCGGCGAGCATCTCTATCCAGACGACGAGATCCCACAGCCGGAGCACAACGGCCGCGGCGCGCTCTCGAATGCGTCGAGCCGCTACGACGACGAGAGGAAGATCCGCACCACCGACGGCTGGGACATCGAGGACGAGCTGCCGCCGCTGCGCACGACGCTCACGAAGGACGCCACGCGCACCATCCTCGCCCGCAATACCTCGCCCGACGTGCCGTTCGACCGCTCGATCAACCCCTATCGCGGCTGCGAGCACGGCTGCATCTACTGCTTCGCGCGGCCGACCCACGCCTATCTCGGCCTGTCGCCCGGCCTCGACTTCGAGACCAAGATTCTGTTCAAGCCGGACGCTGCTAAGCTGCTGACCGCCGAGCTCGCCTCGCCCAAGTATCGGCCCGACGTGGTAGCGATGGGCACCAACACCGACCCCTACCAGCCGGTCGAGCGCGACCTCAAGATCACCCGCTCGATCATCCGCGTGCTGTCGGAGTTCAATAATCCTGTAGGAATCGTCACCAAGAATCATCTGGTGACGCGCGATATCGACATCCTGGCCGACATGGCCAAGCGAAACCTCGCCGAAGTGTTCCTGTCGGTGACCACGCTCGACAAGGACCTGGCGCGGGACATGGAACCGCGGGCCTCGGCGCCCTATCGCCGGCTCGACGCCATCAAGAAGCTGGCCGATGCCGGCGTGCCGGTCGGCGTAATGACTGCGCCGATGATCCCGGGCCTCAACGACCACGAGATGGAAGCGATCCTCGAGAAGGCCACGGAAGCCGGCGCGACGCGGGCGGGCTTCACGGTTTTGCGCCTGCCGCTCGAGATCAAGGATTTGTTCGACGAATGGCTGCGGGCCAACCGGCCGGACCGCGCTGAGAAAGTGCTGTCGCTGATCCGCCAGATGCGCGGCGGTGCGCTCTACCAGGCCGAGTTCGGCACGCGTATGAAGGGCGAGGGACCGATCGCGCAACTGCTCGGCGCGCGCTTCCAGGCGGCGGTGAAGCGGCTCGGCCTCAACAGGATACGCTACCGGCTCGATACGCTGCGTTTCGCCGTTCCCGACTCCGCGCGCACCGCCTTGGTCGACGCCAAGCGCGACGCTCGGCAGATGCGACTTCTTTGAAGGAGGCAACCATGGCCGACGAGCTCATCTTCTACACCAACCCGCAATCGCGCGGGCTCACGACGCACTGGATGCTGGAGGAGATCGGCTGTCCCTACCGGATGGAGATCAAAGCCTACGGGCCCGAGATGAAGGCGCCGGACTATCTCGCGATCAATCCCATGGGCAAGGTGCCGGCCATCAAGCACGGCGAGACGGTCGTGACCGAGACCGGCGCCATCCTGTGCTATCTCGCCGACGCCTTTCCCGCGGCAAAGCTCGCGCCTCTGGTGGGCGAGCGCGGCGCCTATTACCGATGGCTGTACTTCATCGCCGGCTGCGGTGAGCCGGCGATGAGCAACAAGTCGGTCGGCTGGGACACCACCGAGGAGACGCAGCGTCGCTTCGGCTACGGCACCTACACGCTCACCATGGACACGCTGGAGAAGGCCGTCGCCGGCAAGCAATACATCGCCGCCGACCATTTCACCGCGGCCGATCTCTTCGTCTCCTCGTTCCTGAACTTCGGCATGATGTTCAACGTCGTCGAGAAGCGCCCGGCCTTCGAGGCCTACGTGAAGCCGCACGTCGCGCGGCCGGCCTGGCAAAAGGTGATGAAGCAGTCGGGGATGGGCTGACCTCTCCCCCGCAGTCCGGCAAGAATCAGTCGATGAACTTCACCTTCGGCCAGAACTCGCGCCAGCGTTTGCTGGCGATGCGGGCTTCGTATTCGGCAAGTTGGGTCCGGCCGAAGGCGGTGGGGCGGCACCTGAGGCCGAGCAGGTCGTCGGTGCCGAGCGGGGCGACGACGGTCAGGGAATCGTCGGCTTCGAGGCGGACGCCGACCGCGGTCACGGTCTCCAGCCAGTAGGTCATCGAATCGGCCGTGCTCTTGTGCTGCGGCAAGTTCTTCCAGACATGCATGCGCGCCTGGTTGCGGACCTGCCAGGGCGCCGGTTCGAGGGCCTCGAGCCGCGCCTCGTAAGCCTGTTCGGGCGCTTTCGAGAGGTCCGAGGCGTCGTAATAAAGCACGTCGATGTCGGCCAGCGGGGTCGGCGGTGCGATGCCGTGCAGGTGGTCCCAGACCCGATTGCGCACGAAGCCTGCGGCGATGCACCAGTCCGGCAGGCCCAGCGACCGGGCCGCACGAAGCTGTTTCATGCCCACAGGGTCTTGGGCGATGATCGTGGCGATGAGGCTCATGCCTCCAGTCTAGCCAACGCGTCAGGGGATATGCCGAGCTTCCGCTATGAACTGCGGGTCCAAGCGCAGCACGCGCCGCCGCCAGAGAATGCAGGCGGCACGCTGTGCATCGCCGGCATTGACGAGGTCGGTCGCGGGCCGCTCGCTGGTCCCGTGGTCGCGGCCGTGGCGGTGATCGATCGCGGCGTGGCCAAGCGCAAGCTGCTGCGGCTGATCGACGATTCCAAGAAGCTGGTACGCGAGGACCGCGAGACGGCCTACGACGCGATGATCGCCTCGGGCTGCGTGCGCTTCGCTGTCGGCGAGGCGAGCGTCGAGGAGATCGACACCATCAACATCCTGCAGGCGACCTTCCTCGCCATGCGCCGCGCGTTGGCCGGGCTGACGGAGGCGCGGCCCGACATCGTGCTGATCGACGGCAACCGCGTGCCGCCGGAGCTGGGCTGCCGCGCCGAGACCATCGTCGGCGGCGACGCGCGCTCCTACTCGATCGCCGCCGCCTCGATCTTCGCCAAGGTCACGCGCGACCGCTATATGTGCCGGCTGGCCGAGGAGTTTCCGGGCTACGGCTGGGAGACCAATGTCGGCTACAAGTCACCGGCGCATTTCCGGGCGTTGAAGGCGCTGGGCCCCACCCCACATCATCGTCGGAGCTTCGCACCGGTCCGGGCCTGCCTCGGCGAACCGGTAGCGGCGGAAGTCCTTATTGAGACCCTGGCGGTCGCGGAAGAGATGAATGACTGAGCACGGACACGAGCGGTTGATCGCCGAGCTGCGGGCCGCCATCGAGAAGACCCCGGACGGCGAGCGGCGTGAGCGTTTGCTCGCGATCCTGC
>DASXQC010000389.1:0-1547 GCA_036493235.1 Reyranella sp. | reverse complement strand
ACGCCGGTCGCGGCGCCGGAGAAAGACTACCGCGCCGACATCGATGCGATGCTGGCCAAGGTCACCGACAAGACGCGCGTGGTGTGCCTGGCCAACCCGAACAACCCGACTGGCACCTACGTCACCAAGGACGATGTGCGCCGCCTGCATGCCGGCCTGCCGAAGAACGTGCTGCTGGTGATCGACGCGGCCTATGCCGAGTACGTCAGCAGGAACGACTACGAATCGGGCGTCGAGCTGGTCGACCAGGCCGAGAACGTGGTGATGACCCGCACCTTCTCGAAGATCTACGGCATGGGCGGCCTGCGGCTCGGCTGGATGTACGCCTCGGCCGGCATCGTCGACGTGATCAACCGCCTGCGCCAGCCGTTCAACGTCAACCTCGCGGCACAGATCGCCGGCATCGCCGCGCTCGAGGACATCGCCCATACCGACGCCAGCCGCACCAACAACGACATCTGGCTGCCCTGGCTGTCGACCGAGCTCGGCAAGCTCGGGCTGAAGCCGCTGCCCAGCGTCGGCAATTTCCTCACGGTCGGCTTCGGCTCCAAGGAGCGCGCAGCCGCGGCCAACGACTGGCTGATGCACGACGGCCTGATCCCGCGCGTGATCGCGGGCTACGGCCTGCCCGAGCACCTGCGCATCACCATCGGCACGGAGACCGAGGTGAAGGCCGTGCAGGCCTCGCTCGCCCGCTTCGTCGCCCAGCACAAATGAGTGCCCCCCTGTTCGACAAGATCGCGCTGATCGGCATCGGCCTGATCGGCGGCTCGATCGCGCGCGATGCCCGCAAGCGCGGCCTCGCCAGGCATATCGTCGCTGCGACGCGCAGCGCCGAGACTGCGGTCAAGGCGAACGAGTTGAAGCTCGCCGACCACTGCGGCACCGATCTCGCCGCGGCGGTGAAGGACGCCGATCTCGTCATCGTCTGCACGCCGGTCGGCGCATGCGGGGCGGCGACGCAGGCGATTGCCGCGTCGCTCAAGCCCGGCTGCATCGTCTCGGATGTGGGCTCGGTCAAGCAGGCGGTGATCGCCGACATGAAGCCGCACATCCCGGCGGGCGTGCACTTCGTGCCGGCCCATCCGGTCGCCGGCACCGAGTATTCCGGCCCCGAGGCGGCAATCCTCGACCTGTTCCAGGGCCGCGGCTGCATCCTCACACCGCTGCCTGGCGTCGATGTCGCAGCCGCCGACAAGCTCGAGGCCTTCTGGCGCGCGCTGGGCAGCGACGTGAACCGCATGGATCCCGCGCACCACGACCGCATCCTCGCCATCACCTCGCACCTGCCGCATCTGATCGCCTACACCATCGTCGGCACGGCCGACGATCTCGGCGGCCATCTCAACAGCGAGGTTCTGAAGTACGCCGCGGGCGGTTTCCGCGACTTCACCCGCATCGCAGCCTCCGATCCGACGATGTGGCGCGACGTCTTCCTCAACAACAAGGAAGCCGTGCTCGAGGTGCTGCAGCGCTTCCAGGAAGACCTGTTCTACCTGCAGCGCGCGATCCGCTGGGACGAGGGCGACAAGCTGTTCGACCTGTTC
>DASXQC010000388.1:0-8243 GCA_036493235.1 Reyranella sp. | reverse complement strand
TCCCGGTCCGCCGCCGCCGCCAGCTGCCGCGCCTTGACCCGCCGCTCCGAGGCCGCCGGATCCTCGTCCAGCTCAGCTCGTAGCTTGCGCACCGTCTGGACCGACGCCCGATGCAGTTCCGCCAGCCGCCCGGCACTGCGGAACGAGCGGCCGCTCGCCAGCGACTGCATCTTCATGCCGTCCACTGCCAGACAGCGCACATCGAGCGCTCCCGACGCGATCAGCCCGGTCAGCGAGGTCGACAGAAGCTTGTCCAGCGCCTCCCCTGCCTCGGACCGGAAGTCCGACAGCGTGTGGTAGTTCACGCTCACCCCACCCAGCAGCCACAGATAGGCAAGGTCCGTCTTGCACCGCCGGTCCACCAGCCGCGCGCTGCCGATCCCCTCCAGCGTCGCATACAGCCACAGCGCCACCAGGATCGCCGGATCGATCGCCGGACGGCCGCTCGCCTGCACCGTCGTCCGAGCCCGCGCATAGAACGCCGACAGGTCCAGCTCTTCGACGTCGGCCCACACCTCGCGCGCCCGGTGATCGGGCGCCAGCAACTCATCCAGGCAACTCTGCTGGAACTCGACCTGCCGACGCTCCGCCGTCTCAAGTCGCAAGCCCGCCGGACGACCCGCCATGACTACCTCGCCGATCCAAAACTCCGATCAGCGAATCATCCGAAGACCCAACGCGCCAGAGGTTTCTTCACAGCCTCTGGAGAGCCGCGCTCCCGGCAAGAACGCTTCAATCCGAAGCGACTGCGCTGTGGTGCTTCGCACTCGCAACCTTCGGTTAAGCGCGCCGTTATTCGGCCATCTATCGCGCGACCAAAGGATAGGAGGTTGCCGTGCGTTCCATCACCACCATTCTCACCGCTATCGCTGCCGCCACGCTCGTGGCGTCGCCAGTCGTCGTCTACGCCCAGAGCACGACCACCACGACAACGGTCAAGACCGACACCAACGCCGTCTGGCAGAAGATCAAGGGCAGCTGGAACACGGCCAAGGGTGCCGTGAAGGAGCAGTGGGGCAAGCTCACTGACGATGACCTGATGGAGATCCAGGGCCGGCGCGACCAGCTCGTCGGCAAGATCCAGATGCGCTACGGCATCAGCCAGGAGCAGGCCGAAGCCCAGGTGAGCGGCTGGGAGCACAAATACAAGAGCATGTGAGGAGAGCGGCGATGAAGGCATCTCGCTTCGCAGCGATCGCCGCCGGTGTTGCGGCGATCGGCCTGGCCGGTTCGGCGCTGGCGCAGAACCTCGCGGCCGGTTCGGAATACTCGGGCCGCTTCACAGACACGCGCACCGGCAAGGTGTGGACGCCGAACCTGGATTCGCTCGATGCCTATCAGCCGACCGATCCAAACCATCCGGTGAACCGTGAATTCAACCCGCGTGACCAGCGGGCGAGCATCCCCGGCATGGTGGAGCTTCATCCGAAGGCCGAGTTGATGGGCACTGTGCCGATCACTGCCGGTCCGACGGTGCCGATCATGAACATCGAAGCGCCATCGCTGCAGGCAGTGCCCGGCAAGCGCTGGATCGCGGTCCTGTACGTGACCAACAACAGCGGCGGGACGATCAATCCGATCGTCGACTGCCATTTCACGAACCACGGCCAGAAGGTCGAATCGGTGCGGCTGATCGTGCCGCCGGCCGGGCCCGGCGAGCGGCTCGGCATGGCCGTACGGGGCCCGCGGGTCGACCTGTTCACCGATGCGGTGACGTGCCTGCCGATGGCGCCGAAGTAGGGCGCCGAAGTAGCATTTCGCGTGAAGGGCCGGCTGCTATGCCGGTCCTTTTCGTTTGCCTGCAATCGACGCTAAGCTCCCACCCGCAACGACGGAGTAGAGTATGAGCGGATTGGGACGTCGAACGACTTTGGCCGGGAGTGCCGCATTGGCCGCCGCGTCCTTGATCCGGCCGCGTGCGGCGTGGGCCGCCAAGGGAGTGACGGCGGTGTGGGAGTCCGAGGTCACGATCCTCGACCCGCATTTCACCACGGCCACCATCACCCGCACCTTCGGCCTGCATGTCTTCGACGTGCTGTTCGCCATGAACGGGAAGGGTGAGATCAAGCCGCAGATGGTCGACAGCTGGCAGGCCAGCGCCGACAAGCTCACCTGGACCTTCACCCTGCGCGAGGGCCTCAAGTTCCATGACGGCGCGTCGGTGACGGCGGCCGACGTGGTGGCCTCCCTCGAGCGCTGGTCGCAGCGCGATCCGCTCGGCAAGATGCTGATGGCCGACACCGCCACGCTCGACGCCAAGGATGCACGCACCGTCGAGTTCGTGCTGAAGCAGCCGTTCCCGATGATGCTCGACGTGCTCGGCAAGCCCAATGCGCCGCTGCCGGTGATCATGCCGGCGCGGATCGCCGCCACGCCAGCCACCCAGCAGATTTCCGAGCCGATCGGCTCGGGTCCGTTCCGGTTCGTGAAGAGCGAATGGCGCCCCGGCAACGCCATGGTGCTGGAGCGCAATCCCGACTACGTGCCGCGCGCCGAGGCGCCGGATTTCCTGGCCGGCGGTAAGCGGGTGAAGATCGACCGGCTGACGCTGCGCGTGATGCCAGACCAGTCGACCGGCGCCAACGCGCTGATCGCGGGCGAGATCGATTACATGCAGTATTTGCCGTTCGACATGCTGCCGATCCTCGAGCAGGAGAAGGCCGTCAAGCTCCTGGGGCTGGGCGGCATGGATCAGTTCCAGGGCAACTTCCGGCTCAATCATGCGGCGCCGCCGTTCGACAATCCGGCGGTGCGCAAGGTGATGTGGAAGCTGGTCGACCAGGACGCGATCCTGACGGCGATCGGCGTGCCCGAGAAGTATCGCGCCAAATCGTGCCCGTCGTTCTGGATGTGCGGCACGCCGCTCACCACCGACGCCGGCGCAGGCGACAACAAGTTCGACCTGGCGGCGGCCAAGGCCGAGCTCAAGGCCTCGGGCTACAAGGGCGAGCCGGTCATCATCCTCGAAGTGTCGGGCTCGATCAGCCAGACCGCCTCGCGCGTGCTGGTGCAGAACATGAAGGACATCGGCTTCACCGTAGAGCAGCAGCCGCGCGACTGGCCGACCGTCCTGGCGCGCCGGTCGAAGAAGGAGGGCTGGTCGATGTTCCCGGTCTACTCCAACGGCACCGACATGTTCTCGCCGCTGTCACATTTCTATATCGCGTCGACCTGCAGCGCCGACTACCCGGGCTGGTCGTGCGACAACAAGATCCCGGCGCTTCTCAAATCCTTCACACAGGCGGCCACGCTGGAGGAGCGACGGAAGATCGCGGCCGAGATCCAGATTGCGGCCTATGAGCTCACGCCGTCGGTGATGTGGGGTCAGTTCACCATCCCGGCCGGCTATCGCAGCGACCTGAAGGGCCTGATCCAGTCGTCCTATCCGATGTTCTGGGAGGTGGACCGCACATGATGACGCACCTCGGTAACCGGCCTGAGCACCCGGCGTTGGGTTCGCATGATTCGACAGCATCTCGCTGCGGCCATGGCCGTCATCGGCCTCGCCTCGTGCACGACCGAGCATCGCTCCTATGTGGTCGCGGACGACGCCTGCACTTCCTACGGCTATCACGTCGGCACGCCACGCTACCGGCTCTGCACCGAGCAGGAAGCGAAGTCGCCGGGCACCGGGCAGCTCAGGGTCATGGAAGACCCGGTGCACTAGCCGCTGCCCTGAAGGCAGGCGGCCGGTGACTGTTGTCCACAACTCGGCGCTCAACCGTTACGAATTGAAGACGGAGCACGGGCTCGCGCTGGCGGTCTATCACGACCAGGGCGACCGGCGTCTTTTTACCCACACCGAAGTGCCGATGGAGGACGAGGGCAAGGGCTATGCCTCGCAACTCGTGAAAGAGGCGCTCGACGACACGCGCCGCGCCGGCCTCAAGATCCAGCCGGCCTGCAGCTTTGTGGTAGCGTACGTGCGTCGCCACCCGGAGTATCGCGACTAGCTGCGCAAGACTAGTGCGGCCGTCCGTTCGGGCCGGCGCCTGTCCAACTGACGCGCTTGGCGCCCGACAACGACACCTGTCCGCGCCGCAGCAACGACATGAGCGCGCGTCGCGTCTGGATGTCGCTGAAGCCGCGGTCCTCGAGTCGCAGTTCGAGATCCTTGATCGGCACCTCTGGCCCGTCGCTGCGGGTGAGGATGGCGATCTCGTCCAATAGGGCGCCTTCGGCGTCGGTTAGTTTGTGACCGGGCGGGTTCATCCAACGCTACTCGGTGAAGAGGGGGAGAAGCCGCTCACGGCCGGATGAACAAGGCCCAGGCGAGCCCCAGCGCGATGATGGCGCCTATGAATGAAGACAGCAGCACGAGGAAAACACGACCGCTGACGACACCGCCGCGCGATTCAACTGGACTAATTTCGCGTCGCATGGAGTAGCCTCCGTTGGTCGTTCAAGGGGGCCTTAGCAGTGTTGAACGCCGGGTCCCCCTTGCGGTTGCCCGGTCACGCTGCCCTTTTTTGCCGCAGCTTTTGTGTAGCCCGCGTCCGTCCATAACGATCCCTAGTCGCAGGAGTTGCCCGGAACCGTTTCCCCGGAAGCGACGTTATGGGGGCGCCAAACGACACCCCTCAACCACTCCCTCAACCCAGGAGAGAGACCCATGCTTTATTGGGCATTGATGTTCCTGGTCGTGGCCCTGATCGCCGCCATCTTCGGCTTCGGCGGGATCGCCTCGACCGCTACCGGCATCGCGCAGATCCTCTTCGTCGTCGCGATCGTGCTGTTCCTCGTGAGCCTGCTCGCAAACTTCATGCGTCGCAGTTCGTGAACATGAGGAGCCTTCCGATGCGTCTCGCGATCGTGGTGCTGGCCGGCGCGCTTGCCGCGGCCTGCACGGTCCAGGAAACCCGTACCGTGGTGCCGGCGCCGCGGGTCGACGACGCCTGCAGCGCCTACGGCTACACGCCAGGCACCGAAGGCTATCGCATCTGTGCCGAGCGCGAGGCCGCTGCGCGAGCGCGGGGCCGCATGTCGGCGGGTTACGCCCAGACGCGCATCGAGGCCGACTCGCAGGAGGCGTGCCTGTCCTATGGCCTGGCGCGCGGCACCCCGCGCTTCGACCGCTGCATGTCGCGCGAGATCGCCAACCGCCGGCCGATGTGACCCGGTCGGTGTGTGACTTAGCCTGACTGCTCGAAATGGGAACGCAGCTTTTCGCGGGCTGCGTTCCCGGCGGCGCGATCCCAGCAATTGACGATCGCGACCCGGAAGCCGCCCGGCGGCATGGCATGGCGCTCGGGCGCCCAGTCTTCGTGAAAAGTGATCTGCAGGCTGGAGAC
Source organism: Reyranella sp. (assembly GCA_036493235.1). GTDB lineage: Bacteria > Pseudomonadota > Alphaproteobacteria > Reyranellales > Reyranellaceae > Reyranella. The sequence goes on along the minus strand of DASXQC010000388.1, from coordinate 2,952 downwards.
GCCGGGCATGGCGACGATCTCGTCCTGCAGCGCCTTCGGCGGATGGCGATAGCGCCGGCCGTGGGGCGAGAACAGCACGACGCTGTAGCCGGTGCGGCGCGTGCTGTCGTCGAACTGCCAGACACCCTCCTTGTAGAGGCGCACCAGCGCTGCGACCCACGGATCGCCGCCGTAGAGGTCAGGCCATTGGTCGGCGAAGCGCAGATGCATCTCGATGATGCGCGCGCCGATCGTCTCGAGATTGATGATGCCGCTGTAGCCCTTGAGGTGCTTGCGGCTCCACGCCGTGGCCCAGTCCTCGACCGCCTTGTTGGCTGCCTCGCCGATCTCCCAGTAGTCGAAGGTGCCGCGGTCGCCGGTGACGCCGTAGGCGTGCCGCCACCATTTCGGCTCGCCGTCAATTACCACCACATCACTGCTGACATGGTCGCCCTCCAGCAGGGTCACCCAGAAATGTCCCGGCTGATATGCGGCGATATAGTCCGATTCGGATTGCAGGGGGCGGCTGCCCACACCCATGCCCTTGAGATTGTAGATCGGCTTGGAAAAGACCGGATAGTGCGGAGGGCTAACGCCGTGCGGTGCCGCCTCGAGGCCTTGGCTCAGCGCCACGGCCAGCTTGTCGTAGACCCAACGATGATCGGGGTTCCACAACCAGCCATCGCTGTCCTCAGTCGGGATGAAGACGTCGTCAGGGCAGGGCACCTGCGTGAAATATTGGGTGCGCCAAGGGTCGATTTCGCAAACCGGCACGTTCTTTCCCTTCTCCGGTACGCAGACGACGCTAACATAACTGTCGCAACCGCGTATTCTCACCTCGCGTTAGTCGCGATGCGGAGGTGTCGTGTCGAAACTGATAACGCGTAGCGTGCCTGCGCACGCCCTTCCCCTGCTCGACCGATTCCGAAGGGTTCGTCGCCAGACCGAAGCGCTCGCCCACCCCTTGTCTCCGGAAGACCAGACCATCCAGTCGATGCCCGACGCCAGTCCAACCAAATGGCACCTGGCGCACACCACGTGGTTCTTCGAAACCTTCCTGCTCAAGCCGCAGCTTTCGACCTATCGTCCGTTCGATCCGGCTTACGACTACCTCTTCAACTCATACTACGAAGCCGTCGGCCCGCGGCATCCGCGGCCCCAGCGCGGCATGATCACCCGGCCGGCCGTCGGGGAGATCCTCGCCTATCGCCGCCACGTTACCGAGGCGATGGCCGAGCTGATCGAGTCCAACCGCAGCAATTCGACCGAGCTGATCGAGCTCGGATTGCACCACGAGCAGCAGCATCAGGAGCTGATCCTGATGGACATCAAGCACGCGCTGTCGCTGAGCCCGTTGTTCCCGGCCTATGCGCCTGAACACGCGCCGACGACGGCCGGCGCGCCGCTCGGCTGGAGCGACTTCGAGGGGGGGCTGATCGAGACCGGTCATGCGGGTGAGGGCTTTGCGTTCGACAACGAAGGCCCGCGCCATCGCTCGTGGGTCGATCCGTTTGCGCTGGCGACTCGTCTCGTCACCTGCGGCGAGTACCAGGCCTTCATCGACGATAGTGGTTATCGCCGGCCGGAGTTCTGGCTGTCGGCCGGCTGGGACATCGTGAACCAGCGTGGTTGGCAGGCACCGTTGTACTGGCACGAGGAGGGCATCTTCACGCTCGGCGGCTTGCGGCCGCGGCGGGTGGAGGAGCCGGTGTGCCATGTCAGCTTTTATGAGGCGGCGGCCTACGCGAAATGGGCCGGCAAGCGTCTGCCGCGCGAGGACGAGTGGGAGCTGGCTGCGGCGGACGCTGCGCTCAACAGCAACATGCTCGATGACGGTCACCTCCATCCTGCGCCGGCGCACGGCGAGGGGCTGGTGCAGATGATCGGCGACGTCTGGGAATGGACCGCCAGCCCCTATGTCGCCTATCCGGGCTTTCGCGAGCCGCCGGGAGCGATCGGCGAGTACAACGGCAAGTTCATGGCCAACCAGATGGTCCTGCGTGGGGGTTGTGCCGCCACGCCGCGGGACCATATTCGCGCGACCTATCGCAACTTCTTTCCGCCGGACGCCCGCTGGATGTTCGGAGGGATACGCTTGGCAGAGGATCTCCGATGAACGGTCCGGTTCTTGGTCTCAAGGTCGAAGAGACGGCCGACCGCGAGGAGTTCCGCCGCGCCGTGCTGGACGGCCTGTCGGCACGCCCGCGCGCCCTCCCGGCCAAGTTCTTGTACGACGCCCGTGGCTCCGCACTGTTCGACGAGATCTGCGAGCTGCCCGAGTACTATCTCACCCGTACCGAGACTGCGATCCTGAAGCAGCGCGCCGTCGAGATCGGCCGGCGGGCGGGACCGGGCTGCGCGCTGGTCGAGTTCGGCAGCGGCTCGAGCGTGAAGTCGCGACTGCTGATCGAGGCCTTGCCGAAGCTGGCGCTCTATGCGCCGATCGACATCTCGCGCGAGCATCTCGATGCGACGGCGGCGCAGCTGCGGCGCGACTATCCCAGGCTGAAGGTCGAGCCGGTCTGCGCCGACTTCATGGGGCCGGTGCCGCCGATCGAGAGCAAAGGCCGGCGGCTGGGATTCTTCCCCGGCTCGACCATCGGCAACCTGACGCCCGAGGAAGCGACGGCGTTCCTGCGCAACGTGCGCGGGCTGGTCGGCGACGACGGCGCGCTGGTGCTGGGTGCGGACCTCAAGAAGGACCCGCGGCGTCTGCACGACGCCTACAACGATTCAGCGGGCGTCACGGCGGCGTTCACGCTCAACCTGCTGCGCCGCATGAACCGCGAGCTGCAGGCGAACTTCGACCTGTCGGCGTTCGCGCACGAGGCATTCTATGACGAGGCCAAAGGCCGGATCGAGATCTATTTCCGCAGCCTCGAGCAGCAGACGGTGACGGTGGCCGGCCAACGCTTCGAGTTCGCCGCCGGCGAGCGCGTGCACACCGAGTATTCGTACAAGTACGACGCGGCC
>DASXQC010000387.1:0-6808 GCA_036493235.1 Reyranella sp. | reverse complement strand
GCCGACAGCACGATATCGCGCACGAAGCCGACGATGCGCGACAGCAGCGTGAAGCTGCCGACCGTGAAGATCGACCGGCCGAGGCTCATTGCTCGACCTTTCCTCCCCTTCGCGGAGTCCGCGAAGGGGAGGTGTCGGCGTCATATGCCGACGGAGGGGTCATAGGCCGCAGTCCGTGGCTCATGACCCCTCCGCCCGCGAAGACGCGGGCACTTCCCCTTCGCGGATTCCGCGAAGGGGAGGAAGGGCTGACGCCATATTCCTGTCACGGACAGATGCCATAGTCCTTCCCGGTGGCGGCGGCCGGTGATGTGATGATCGGTCTAAACCGCTACCACGGCCGGTCCCGAAGAGGGGCCGGTTTCTTTTTGTCCGCCCCTCACGATTCACGGGCCAACTTGAGCAGCGTCTCGCGGTCCTGCGCCGCCAGCTTCTTGTAGTCGCCGACGATGCGGTCGAGCTCGGTCGCGGGCAGCACGCTTTCGAGATCGGTGAATCCCAGCGGCGCGCGCTCCTCGACAAGGTCGAGCATCACGTCGATGCCCTTCTTCCGGTTGCTTTCGACGATGCGCGCCATCGGCGGCAGGCGGCGCTGCTCGTAGCGCTGCAGGGCCGCTTCGAGATCGCCACCGGTCGACAGCTCCTGCGTCAGTGCCTCGCCGTCGATGATCGCCTGCGAGGCGCCGTTGGAGCCGATTGGATACATCGGGTGCGCAGCGTCGCCCAGCAGTGTGATGCGGCCGTAGCTCCAGCGCGGCAGCGGATCGCGGTCGACCATCGGGAATTCCAGGATGGTGTGGGCGTTGCGGATCACCTCGGGCACGTTCAGCCAGCCGAAGTCCCAGTCCTTGTAGCGCGGCATGAAGTCCTCGAGCCGGCCGGGCTTGTTCCAGTCCTCGCGCGGCGGGGCGGCGTGCTCGCCCTGATAGAGGTCGCAGATCCAGTTGATCAGCGCCTCGCCGCGCTCGGCATGGGCGCGACTGATCGGATAGCAGACGAACTTCTGAGTGTGATGGCCCGCCTGCACCATGCTGGCGCCGCTCAAGTACGGCTTGCCGACGGTGACGCCGCGCCACATCAGGATGCCCTGCCACTTGGGCGGGCCTTCGTCGGGATAGAAATGCGCGCGCACCGCCGAATGGATGCCGTCGGCGCCGACCAGAATGTCGGCCTCGGCCGACTCGACGACGGCACCGTCGCGATCGGCGAAGCGGGCGATGACTTTCGCGCCCTTCTGCTCGAAGGAGACGATGCGGCGGCCGAACTTGATCTTGTCCGGCCCGAGCATGCGCCGCGCGCCATCGAACAGGATCATCTGCAGTTCGCCGCGATGAATGGAGAATTGCGGCCAGGGCAGGCCGGCGTGGCGGCCGCGCGGATCGGCCCAGATGGTCTGCCCGTGGCGATTGGCGTAGCGCAGCTCGCGCGTCTCGATGCCGGTGGCGGCCAGCGCCGGCTCCAGCCCGAGCGAGGAGAGGATGCTCACCGCGCGCGCCTGGATGTTGATGCCGACGCCGAGCGGCTTGAGCTCGCTCACCTGGTCGAACACCTCGACCTCGAACCCGGCCCGCTTCAGGCACATGGCGGCAACCAGGCCGCCGATGCCCGCGCCCGCGATGATGACTTTCATGATCTTGCCGGACCGTGAGCGTCCCGCCCGCCCATGGAATCATGTTGGTGGTGACGCAGCTTGAGCGGGCGGGACGCCCGCGGTCCGGCAAGACGCATGATCACGAATCGCGGCTGAGGCCGTTGAACAGCAGGGCGGCCTGGTAGGCGGCCCAGCGGTCGGCGTAGGTGTCGGCGAGCTCGCGTAGGTAGGACCAGCTGTAGATGCCGCTGTCGTGCTTGTCGTCGAAGATGATGCGGATGGCGTAGTGGCCGACCGGCTCGACGGCGGCGATCTTCACGTGCCGGCGGCCCGAGACGACTTTTTTGGTCGCTGCCTCGCCATGGCCCTGCACTTCGGCCGACGGGCTCTCGACCCGCAGATACTCGGCCGGCAGGTCGACGCTTTTGCCGTCAGTGAAGTCGATCTCGATGCGGCCCTCGTTCTGGAACACGCGCAGCTCGGCCGGCCACGGCGCGTTGTCGGCCTCGTAGCTGCCGCCGTCGGGCGCCGATTTGGCGAAACCGTTGTCGGCCGCGCTCACGGCACGTCCTTCAGCACCCGCGCCTCGCTCACCAGCATGATCGGGATGCCGTCGCGGATCGGATAGGCCAAACCGGCCTTGCGGCTGATCAGCTCGCCGGCTGCCGAGTCATACTCGAGTGGACCGTGGGTGGCCGGGCAGACCAGGATTTCCAGCAGCTTCGGATCGACGCCGCCGCGTTTGGGAATCGAAGGGGGTTCTGCAGGGGGCTCGGGCCGTGAATCGCTCATGGCCCAATATACCCGATCAGTTCGCCTTCTGCGGCGTGGATTCCGGCGGCTGGCCGAACGCGCCCATCTCCAGCAGGCTGACCAGCAGCTTGGCGCGGGCCGACGTGTCGATGGCCTCGAGCAGCGCCTGCTTCTCGGCCGGGCCGAACGGCAGGACCATCGACAGCGAGGTCACGAGGTTGGTGTCGGCCGCTTTCTTCACGGCCTCCCAGTCGGTCGAGAGGTTGCGGCTGCGGAAGAAGGCGGCGAGCGCCGCCATCAGCCGCTCGCGGTCGAGCTCGACCGGCTCGTCGGCATGGTCGAGGTCGGCGCGATAGGGCGCGAACAGCGACGAGATGCGGCGGTAGCCGCCCTGCGCCAGGTCGAGCTCGCGGCCGGTCTCGAAACGGCAGACGCCGGAGAGCGCCAGCAGCAGTCGGCCGTCCTCGGCCTCGTTGAAGCTGACGATGCGGCCGGCGCAGCCGACCTTGTGGACCTTGGGCTTGCCGTCATCGACCGGCATGCCGTCGCCGGCGAAGCCGCCGGGCTGCATCGGCTGCACCATGCCGATCATGCGATGGCCGGCCAGAGAATCGAAGATCATCGCGAGGTAGCGCGGCTCGAAGATGTTGAGCGGCAGCTTGCCGCCCGGCAGCAGCAGGACGCCGGACAGCGGGAAGATCGGCAGCGTGTCGGGGAGCTGCTCGAAGCTGGGATCGAAGGGATTGCGCCCTCTCACGACAAGACTGTCACGAGAACAGGATGGTCGAGAGTCGCTTGCGGCCCGCGACCGCGAGCGGATCGGTGAAGCCCAGCGCCTCGAAGAACTTGAGCAGCTGCGCGCGTGCCGCCGCCTCGTTCCAGTTGCGGTCCGCCTTGATCATGGCGAGCAACTCGTCGATCGCCTCCTGCTTCTGCTCGCCCGCCCAGTAGGCCATGGCGAGATCGAGGCGGGTCTGGAAGTCCTTCGGGTCCTTCTCGGCCTTGGCCTTCAGCTCGCCGATCGGTCCCGCGGCCTTGGCCGCTTCGGCGAGATCGAGCTGCGCCAGGATGGCGACGATGTCGGCGTTGCCCTTGTCCTTGGTCGGCACCTTGGCGAGCACCGCTCGGGCCTGCTCGGCCTGGCCCTCGTGGGCGTAGCAGCGGGCGAGGCCCGCCATTGCCGCGAGGTTGTCCGGCGCCACCTCGAGCACCTCGTTGTAGATCTGCGCGGCGAGCTGGAAATCGCCGTCGGCGATCGCCTGCGTGGCGTGCTCGAGCGCGGCGCTGAGATCGTCCGCACCGTCACCGGCCGCGCCGCCGCTCGCCTGCACCAGGCGGCCGACGAACTCGCGCACCTGGCTCTCGGGCACCGCGCCCATGAAGCCGTCGACCGGGCGACCGCCGAAGAAGGCGTAGACTGCCGGGATCGACTGGATGCGCAGCTGTTGGGCCAGCATCTGGTTCTTGTCGATGTCGATCTTGACCAGCTTGACCGCGCCCTTGGCCTCGGCGACGACCTTCTCGATCATCGGCTGCAGCGTCTTGCACGGTCCGCACCACGGCGCCCAGAAGTCGACGATCACCGGAACGGTGCGCGAGGCCTCGAGCACGTCCTTGGCGAACTTGGTCTGGTCGCTGTCCTTGATCAGATCGGCGGGCAGGGGCGCGGCGGGCGCGGCGCCCTTCAACATCGGTTCCATGAGGCCTCGAAAGCGGGGTCCGGTTTGGCTGCAATGTGGCGTCCGGCCCCCGGAGACGCAAGGGGCGGTACCGGCGCGTCCTAGCGGGTCCAGGCCATCCGTTGCAACACCACGCGGTAGCCGTCCGGATCCTCGAACGTGACCCCGTCGCGGTCCCAATAGGGGTTGAAGGCCGCCACCGGGGAGAAACCTGCGTCACGCATGCGTTGGACGGCGGCCTGCCATTCCGCAGCGTCGGGTAGATAGAAGACCACGAGATTGTCTGCCGTCGGCGCCCGGCCGGCGGTGTGACCATGCGCTCGCGTGAACTCGAAGTGATAAGGCGCCTTCTCGTGGCCCAGCATGACGCCGTCGAAGCCGTCATGGTCCTCGAAGTGGTAGAGCACGGTGAGGCCGAGGCCGTTGCAATAAAACGGCAACAGGACATCGATGTCGTCGCTCGGGCGGGCGACGCGCAGAACGGGGATCGGCATCCGCCGATCTTATCGCCCCAGGGCCTAGCGGTCGTCGACCTTCGAGACGATGCGCGCGATTGCGTCGGGTGCGAACACCGGCAGCGAGCAGGCGCCGTTGGCGCAGGCGAAGGCCGCCGCTTCGGGAAGCTCGGGGTATTCGACGTCGGCAGCGGGCAGCGGACCGTCGCGGCGGTCGAGCCATTCGATGCGCAGGTAGCGTGTGGGGTATTGGCGCGCGCTTGCGTACAGCGCCTGTGCGACCGGATCGCCCTTGGCGCCGACGATGGTGACGTGCGCGGGCTCGCGGCTGAGCTCGCGGCCGGCCAGCAATGCGCCGGGCACGACGAGATCGTCTTCGGCCAGCGCGATGAGGTAGCGCATGCCGTGCTCGGCCAACTCGCGGAAATCCTTGCGGCCGGTGTTGCGGGCGAGAAGGTTGAACAGGCGCGTCGCTGCCACGTTCTCGTCGACCTGCTTCACCGGCTTGGCCAGCACGCCCTTCGCGCCCGGCTCGGGCTGGCGCACCATGAAGCCGCCCATGGAACCGTGCGTGTCGCGATGATCGCGCGCGATCACCTCGGCGAATGTCGACGCGAGCGCGAGATAGCGCCGCTCGGCGGTGCTGCGATAGAGTGCCATCGCCGCCTCGGCCATCGCGAGCGTGTCGCCAAGATGCGTGTCGTCGTCGGCCGCACGCGCGTGGCCGAAGCCGCCGTTCGGCGCGCGGCGATTGGCCAACACCCAGTCGAACGCCTTCGTCGCCGCGTCGAGCGGCGCCGTGTCGCCGGTCACGTCGTACAGCGCGGCGAGGCTCGCGATCGCCCAGCCGTTCTCGCGCGCGTAGGAATTCCTGTCGATCGGCGGCTGCGGCCCGGCGCGGCGTTCGGCGTCGGATTTTGCGTAGAACACATCGCCATGCTCGCCGTGGCTCACGTCGGCGTCCTGGCTGGTATAGAACGCGCCGCTCGGTGCCCGCATGAAGTCCATCAGCCAGCGGCCGATATCCTTCGCGGCCTTCAGGTCGGCCTCGTTGTGGCGGATCTGCCAGGCAAGCACGTAGGCGCGCATGGCGTCACGCTGGACGTTGATCAGCTTCTCGAAGTGCGGGCTCGACCAGTCGGCCGTGTCGGAATACTGGAACATCCCGCCCCACACCGGATCGATGATCCTGCGCGCACCGGCGAGCGTGCGCGTCGCGACGTCCTGCCAGGTCTCGACATCGGTGTTGCGCGACAAGGACCGGCTGCGCTCCAGCGCCCATTCCAGCGTGTCGCCATGGATGAAGCGCTGGATCTCGCCGAACCCGCCATGCTCCTTGTCGTAAGCCGTGAGCAGCAGCGCTTCGGTCTTCCTGCGCCGCGCGTCGGAGAGCCCGACGGCATTGGGATCGACTGTCTCGCCCATCGTGTAGGACGGCAGTGCCGACGGGTCTTCGATCACCGCGACCAGCAGCTTGGCGAACAGCTCGGGTGGGATGTAGCCGCGGCGCTTGAAGATCTCGTTGCCGTCCTTGTCGAGCATGATGGTCGCGGGCCATCCCCATTGCTCGTAGCGATAGGACAATGCGGGATCGGCATCCTGGTCGACGCGCACGGGGATGAACTTGTCGAGGATCGCCTTCTGGATCGCGGGATCGGCGTAGGTCGTGCCTTCCATCACGTGGCACCAGTGGCACCACACCGCCGCCATGTGCAGCAAGATGTACTTGTGCTCCTTCGCGGCGCGATCGAAGAGCGACGGGTCCCACTTCTGCCACGGCAGCTGCTCGGCGTGCGCGGTATTCGCGATCAGTATCAGCAGAAGAACGAGGAAGCGACGCATGCCTCCTCTACGGCAAGCCGTCAGCCGCGGATTTGGTACTTCATCAATTCGTGACCGAGCCGGCCCGACAGCCACAGGCCGCACATCCGGTAGTCGCTGATCAGCGACCAGAACGGCGCCTGGAAAGTGGCCGGCCTGTTCTTCTCGATGAAGAAGTGGCCGAACCAGGCCGGCCCGTAGCCGAAGAACGGCACGGCCAGCAGCCACCACCAGCTCTGGGTGGCGATCGCCCACACGAGCACCAGCGCCGAGGCGATGGTGCCGAAATAGTGAACGGTCCTGGTCGCCGGCCTGGCGTGTTCCTGCAGGTAGAACGGCCAGAAGTCGGCGTAGGTGCGGAAGCGGGTCGCCATGCGGATAATCTAGGGTTCTTCCGCCCGCGTTAGAAGATACTGTTCTCGTGCCGGGACCCGAGGGAGCGTGATGACGACGAGCGATGACCACCGCAAGGGCTACGTTGCGGACAGCGCCCGGGCCTTTGCCACGCG
>DASXQC010000386.1:0-5530 GCA_036493235.1 Reyranella sp. | reverse complement strand
CACGAACCGCCTCGTCCTGCTGCAAACGCCGGCCCACGCCGCATCGGAGATCAAGCGGCTGATGAGGGTGGTCCGTGACAATGACATGCCGCTCGACGACTCACTGGTCGCCAGAGAGGTCGATGCCGACACGCGGGCAGCGCTGTTGGATTACGGCGCGGCTTTTGAGGAAACGGTCGATGCGGCGCGAGCGTGGGAACAGTCACGGGCAGCCTCGGGCCTCTGTGAAGGATGTCGTTCACTCGTGCCTCCGGACGACCCTCCTTCGAATGGCCCAAGCCGGCATCGGACAATGGGGCGCTAACGCAGCTCCAGCAGGCGATTGCCGGAGCGGTAGCGCCGCAGGCCTCTGTCGAACACGGCAACTGCCACTGCCGAATAGACCAGGGCAGCGGCGACCATGAGCAGGACGCCGCCGACGCCGGGATGGCGCACGACCTCGGCCGGCACGAAGGCGGCGAAGGCGGCCGGGAAGACGGTGAACAGCACGATGCGCACCGGCAGGGCAAACGGATGCTGCGGGTAGCAGGTCACCAGCATCAGGGTGTTGAACAGCTCCTCGCACAGCGCGAGCGCCGTCGGCACCCAGAACACGAGGCACTGGATCGCAACGACAGTCGCGCAGATCACAACAGACGCCGCGCTCGCCATCAGCACGAGCAGCGGCAGCTCGGCGGGCGAGCGGTCGCCCAGCCACAACCAGAACACCAGAGCGCTGGCGAGGTCGCCCAGGCCGGACGCCTCGGAGCGGGCGAGCAACAGTGTCGGCAGCGGATGGCACGGCCGGCCGAGATGCAGGTCGAGTCCGCCGTCGACGATGGTCTGGGCGATGTAGCGCATGCCGCCGGCCACGAAGACGGCAAGGCCGAACGCCCAGGAGACGATGCCGAACATCAGCGCGATATCCTGCTGGCCCCAGCCGCCGAGCGTCGAGAAGCGACCGAAGAAGATCACCCAGATCAGGAAGAAGACGAGGTTGTTGCCGAACATCATCGTGATCGCGCCGAGCGCGCGCAGCGGCCGCACGCGCAGCGCGTCCACGTTGAGACGCAGCAGCTCGAGAACGTAGCGAAGCGTGTTCATGGGTTGCTCCTAACCGCCGGTCCTCACGAGCCGGGCCGTGACCGACCGGCTGATCGCTACAGTCATCGCGCCCAGGATCGCGAGCCATGCGAGCTGGCCCGCGAACAGGCGGACAATCCCCGCGCTGCCCTCGAGGACGAGCGAGCCCGGCGCGAACAGCATGGCGGCGAACGGGCTGCTCTCGGCGACGCGGCGCAGCAGGTCGGGATAGAGCAGCAGCGGAAACTGCAACCCCCCGAACACGAACAGCATCTTCTGCCAGATCCAGAACACCGGACCGGACACGCCGAGCCACACCGCGACATAGCCGAGCTGCAGCTGGCACAGCAGGATCAGCAGCAGCGCCAACGCGGCCGACAGCACGACCAGCGGCGCCAGCAGCGCATGCGGCGGCGCGTGGCCGGTCAGCGCCCAGGCCGTGGCCACGGCGACAAAGGCCATCGCCGTCATCTGCCAGGCCGCGTGGCCCGACCAGCGCGCCAGGGTGGCAAGGCCGTGCGGCAGCGGGCGCAGCAGCGCGCTCTCGATCGCACCCGAGGTGATCTCGGCCTCGACCTCGCGATAGCGCGCGCCGGCCGTGAAGACGATCCACTCGGTGATCGCGAGATACCACAGCAGCGACTCGCGCGTGGCCGTCCAGCCGTGCAGCTCGTGCAGGGGCGTCGCGGCCCACAGCGACCAGAAGATCGCCAGCACGATCGCGTAGAGGAGAGCCTGGCCTAGCAAGGCCAGGCGCTGCTCGCGCGCCTGGTCCCAGCCCAGGCGTCCGCAGGCGGCGAGCGCCTGCAGCTCACGCCGCAACATGGGGCCTCCTATCCGCCTCACCGCGGTAGATCGTCTTGATGACCTCCTCGAACGGTGTGTCCTCGACGATCAGGTCGCGGATCGGCAGGCGCTGCAACGCCGCGGCGATCACCTGCTCGATCGGCGCCGTCGTGGTGTCGACCGAGAGCGTGAGCCGGTAGGGCTCGGCGGCGAGGATCGTCACGCCGGGGTAGGCGAAGACGGGCTGCGGATCGTGCGTCTCCAGCACGATCGCGCGCGGGCCGAGATAGCGCTGGCGCAGCTCCTCCAGCGGCAGGTCGAGCAGCAGTGCGCCGCGATCGATCACGATCGCGCGCTCGCAGATGCGCTCGATGTCGCCGGTGTCGTGCGACGTGAGCAGCACGGTCGTGCCGTCCTCGCGCGACAAGGCGTTCAGGTGGTCGCGCAGCGCCGCCTTGGCGGTGACGTCGAGGCCGATGGTCGGCTCGTCGAGCAGCAACAGCGAGGGCCCGTGCAGCAGCGCCGCGGCGATCTCGCAACGCAGCCGCTGGCCGAGCGACAGTTCCGCCGCGCGCCGGTCCAGAAGCGCGCCGATGTCGAAGCGCTCGCTGAGCCGCGCCAGGCGCTGTGCGTACGTCGCGTCGTCGACGCCGTAGAGCTTGCCCAGCAGGTCGAAGCTCTGCCGCACGCGCAGCTGGTGCCAGAGCTGCGAGCGCTGGCCGAACACGATGCCGATCTCGTAGGCGAGCTGGCGGCGCTGGCGCCACGGCACGAAGCCCGCGACCTCGGCGATGCCGGACGTCGGCTCGAGGATGCCGGTCAGCATCTTGAGCGTGGTCGACTTGCCGGCGCCGTTGGGACCGATGAACGCGACGCGTTCGCCCGCGGCAATCGAGAAGCTGAGGTCGCGCACGACCGTCACCTCGTGGGTCGGACGCATCGGCCACAGCCGCACGAAACCGCTGCCGGCCTTGGCCGCGGCAGGGAACGACTTGGTGAGGTTGCTGACGGTGATCGCAGCCATGGTCTTGTCTCGCAGGCATTAAAAAAGCCCCGTCGGAAGATCCGCGGGGCTCGGTCACTACGCTGGTGGGTGCACTCAGCGCATACAGCGACCCCCCCGCTCGCCGAAGGCGACGGTCTTGGAGTTCATCGGCATACCCGAGGTGAGGCGCATGGGGTGTGCTGGTATCTCGACGACCGCACGCTGTCAATGACGCGAGCCGCCGAATGCTGTAGTGGGCGGCGATGAGCGACCTTTCCGTCACACTCGACGATGTCCGTGCCGCCGCCGGCCGCATTGCCGGTGAAGTGGTGCGCACGCCCTGCCTGCGCAGCGAGACCCTGTCGCGCATCGCCAAGGCCGATATCTGGATCAAGTTCGAAAACCTGCAGTTCACCGCCTCGTTCAAGGAACGCGGCGCACTGAACACGCTGCTGCAGCTCACGCCGGACGAACGCAAGCGCGGCGTGATCGCCATGTCGGCCGGCAACCATGCCCAGGGTGTCGCCTATCATGCCGGCCGCCTCGGCATCCCGGCGACCATCGTGATGCCGTCCTTCACGCCCAACACCAAGGTCACGCACACGCGCGGCCACGGCGCCCGCGTGGTGCTGCACGGGGACACGCTGGCCGAGGCCGGGGCGGAAGCGCATCGACTCGCCGACGAGCAGAAGCTGGTGTTCGTCCATCCCTATGACGATCCGCGCATCATCGCCGGTCAGGGCACGATCGCGCTCGAGATGCTGGAAGATGCGCCCGAAATAGACACGATCGTGGCGCCGGTCGGCGGCGGCGGAATGATCGCCGGCTGCGCGGTCGCGGCACGCGGGCTCAGGCCCGAGATCAAGATGATTGGCGTCGAGACCCTGGGCTATTCGGCGATGCGCCAGCTGCTGGCGCACGAGCCGGTACAGGCGGGCGGCGACACCATCGCCGAAGGCATCGCGGTGCGCGACATCGGCAAGCTGCCGCTCGGCATCTGCGAGAGGCTGCTCGAGAAGGTGGTCTCGGTCGACGAGGTCGAGATCGAGCACGCCATCGCCCTACTGCTCGAGGTCGAGAAGACGGTGGCCGAGGGCGCGGGTGCGGCGAGCCTGGCCGCCCTGCTCGCCCAACCGACGCTGTTCGCCGGGCGCAAGGTCGGGCTGGTGCTGAGCGGCGGCAACATCGACACCCGCCTGCTCGCCTCGGTGCTGATGCGCGGCCTGGTGCGCGACGGCCGGATCGTGCGCCTGCGGCTGCGCATCACCGACCAGCCGGGCCAGCTCGCCAAGGTCGCCACGATCATCGGCAAGGCCGGCGGCAATATCGTCGAGGTCCAGCACGGCCGCCTGTTCGGCGGCGTGGTCGCCAAGGCCGCCGACCTCGACGTCACGGTCGAAACCCGCGACCGGGCGCACATCAGCGAACTGGTCACCGGCCTGCAGGCCGGCAGCTTCACGGTGCGTGTGCTGGAGGGCGTCGAGGCTTAGCGCGAATTGCCTTTTCTCTCACCCCGCGGTGGACACATCTGATCGGAGGCGCTCTCCGCGCGCATCATACGCGTGGGGAGAGGGAACGTGAGCAGGGGTCTTGGCCATGGCGATCCACTGTCCTTGGGGCTAGAAGACCGCCATGTCCGCCTCGACCCACTACGTCCCGTCCCCCACGCCCGACCTTGCGAAGATCGAGCGGGCGCTGATTTCCGTGTCCGACAAGACCGGGCTGGTCGAATTGGGCAAGGCGCTGGCGGCGCACGGGGTCGCGATCCTGTCGACCGGCGGGGCGGCCAAGGCGCTGCGCGACGCCGGCGTCGAGGTGATCGAGGTCAGCGACCACACCGGCTTCCCTGAGATCATGGACGGGCGGGTGAAGACCCTGCAGCCGGCGATCCACGGCGGCATCCTCGCGCGGCGCACCGACAAGGGCCACGCCGCGGCGATGAGCGAGCACAAGATCGCGGCGATCGATCTGGTGGTGGTGAACCTCTACCCGTTCGAAGCAACGGTGGCGCGCGGCGCCGACTTCCCGACCTCCGTCGAGAACATCGACATCGGCGGGCCGGCGCTGATCCGCGCCTCGGCCAAGAACCATGACTTCGTGACAGTCGTGGTCGATCCCGGCGATTATAAAGCGGTGCTCGACGAAATAGGCGCGCACAACGGCGCGACGACGCTCAAGCTGCGCCGCACGCTCGCCGCCAAGGCCTATGCGCGCACCGCGGCCTACGATTCGGCCATCGCCAGCTGGTTCGCCGCGCAGCAGGGCGAGACCTTCCCCGAACGGCTGACGCTCGCGGCCGAGCGGATGCAGACGCTGCGCTACGGCGAGAACCCGCACCAGAAGGCGGCGTTCTACTCCGACGGCAGCCAGCGGCCGGGCATCGCCACGGCGCGGCAGGTGCAGGGCAAGGAGCTCTCGTTCAACAACATCAACGACACCGATGCGGCCTACGAATGCGTCGCCGAGTTCAGCGAGCCCGCGGTGGTGGTGATCAAGCACGCCAATCCGTGCGGCGCGGCGGTCGGCAAGGACCAGTATGCCGCCTACCTCAAGGCCTACGAGTGCGATCCGGTATCGATCTATGGCGGCATCGTCGCGCTGAACCGCCGGCTCGAAGCGCAGACCGCGACCGACCTCGCCAAGCGTTTCCTCGAGGTGATCATCGCACCCGACGTCTCGCCCGAGGCGCTCGAGATC
>DASXQC010000385.1:0-16558 GCA_036493235.1 Reyranella sp. | reverse complement strand
CCTGATCGAGCACTGGGAGCGGCGCGGCGCCAAGGGCATCGCCTACATGGATCCCAAGAAGCTCGACCGGAAGATGCTGCGCAGCCTGGTCGACAAGTACGGCTACGGCGACATCGCCGCCGAGCTCGACAAGCGCGACGGTTGGCCGTCGGCGGAAGAGGACGAGCCAACCGGCGGCGTGCCGGTGCTCGATGACTTCGACGCCTGCAAGATCACGCGTAAGGAAGACTGGGTCGACCTCTACGCCCGGCCCTACTACTTCGGCTGCGAAGCGGACGACCGCATGAACGTCACCGCCTTCGGCCGCGCCAATCCGTTCGGCGCGCGCATCAACGCGATCTTCAGCTCCGACATCGGCCACTTCGACGTGCCGGACATGCTCTCGCCCGTCCCCGAGGCCTACGAGCTGGTCGAGGACGAGCTGATTACCGAAGCCGATTTCCGCGACTTCACCTTCGCCAATGCCGTGCGCCTGTGGGGCCAGCAGAACCCGCGCTTCTTCGAAGGCACGCGGGTGGCCAAGGAAGCGGCCGCGATGCTGCAGGGTGGTGCCGTCCGGGCAGCAGCGGAGTAGCCTGCACCGCCTCGACATTCCGGGCGTCCCAGCCGCTGGGACGCCTCCGATGCCGATGCCATAAGGTTTTTGGCCGATTCGTCCCAGATTTTGCGCCGCCACCCCGTTGGGACGATGGCGCAATTGGCGGGACGCGGGACGACTTCTCCTACGCGCCGTACTGCAGCAGGGCTTCGCCGTGGGCCCGGAGCCAGGACTTCGGCGGGTCCATTGGGCCGTCGCACAGGGCGCGGGTCGCGGCCCAGAAGCGCGGGCCGTGGTTCTTGTGAATGAGATGGGCGACCTCGTGCGCGACGAGGTAATCAAGCACCTCGGGTGGTGCGAACACCAGGCGCCAGGAGAAGGAGAGCCCGCCGTCGGGCCCGCAACTGCCCCAGCGTGAGCGGCTGTCGCGCAGGCCGACCCGCTTGACCGGCCGCTGCAGGCGATCGGCCTTGGCGTGTACCAGCGGCATCAGCCGGCGCCGCAGCTCGGCGATCAGCCAGTCGCGCAGGCGGCGCGGCAAATGCTCCGGCCGGCCCGCGATATGGATTTCATTCTGCTCAGTCCACACAGTGCCGCGCGCATCGGGGCGATGGCGGATGCGATGCGGCACTCCGAAGATCGGCACTTCCGCGCCGTCGTGGAATGGCCGCGGCGGCGGCAGGCGTTTGAGGCGGGCGGCGATCCAGCCGCCCTGCACATGGGCGAAGGTCAGCGCCGTGTCGCGCGCCATGCGCATCGGTGCGGTGAGCACGATGCGCCGGCGGGCGCTGTCGACCCGCAACGAGACGCGGCGCGCGCGCCGGCTGCGGACGAAAGTCACCGGCAACTCGGCATCGGCGTGGAGGATCGAGATCTGTTCGGGCTCGGTTGGCGTCAACGGCACGCCCGAATCATACGCGGTTACGCCGCCTTCGGCAGCGGCTCCATGCCGTCGATCATGGTCCGCGATAGCACGCCATAGACCTCGACCCACGCTGCCTTCACATCGGCCGTGAACGCTTCGCCCAGGCCCTTCTCGAGAGTCCAGATCAGCGCGGCGCCGACCGGCGCGAAGTGCTCGGCCGTCACGCCGTAACCCGCGTGACGCTGACCCAGCATGCGCACCACGGGCAGCAGCGCGTCGGGCTTCGTCAGCCCGGCGACGGCGGTGCCGAGCATTGTCATCAGTTTCTTCTTTTGCTCGGCAAGGTCGTCCGGGAACATGTGGCGGACATCCGGCGCAATCTCGAACAGCCGGGCGTAGAACAGGTCGGCGGCCGCGCCGGCAATCGGCGCGACCTTGGCGAAGCTCGTCTGGACGAGCGTGACTTGGTGAGGGGTCATGGCGCGCGGAAATACGCGCCGCGCGTTGCCGGTCGATTTCCCGGCCAAACCAAATTGTTCCGTGAGTTTCATCGCTCTTCCTCCTCTCCCCGCTAGGGGAGAGGAATATGAGAGCGTACTACTCCGCCGCGACGCCGAGCCCGATCGGGCAGCTCACGCCGGTGCCGCCGAGGCCGCAATAGCCGTTCGGGTTCTTGGCGAGGTACTGCTGGTGATAGTCCTCAGCATAGTAGAACGCCGGCGCGTCGAGGATCTCGGTGGAGATCGCATCGCGCATGCCGTGCCGCTCGAGTTCCTTCTGGAACACCGCGCGCGAGGCCTCGGCCGCCTTCTTCTGCTCGGGCGAGAATGTGTAGATGCCCGAGCGATACTGCGTGCCGACGTCGTTGCCCTGGCGCATGCCCTGGGTCGGGTCGTGCGATTCCCAGAACAGCTTGAGCAACGCCTCGTAGCTGGTCTTCTTCGGGTCGAACCACACCTTCACCACCTCGTTGTGGCCGGTATAGCCCGAGCAGACTTCCTCGTAGGTCGGGTTGGGCGTGAGGCCGCCCGCATAGCCAACGGCGGTCGCGTAGACGCCCGGCGCCTCCCAGAACTTGCGCTCGGCGCCCCAGAAGCAGCCCAAACCGAACATCGCCTCCTCCAGCCCGGCCGGGAACGGCGGCTGTATGCGATTGCCGTTGATGAAGTGGGTCGCCGGTACGGCAAAAGCAGGCTTGTCACGCCCCGGCAATGCGCGGTCGGCGGTCGGCATCTCGGCTTTCTTGCGCAGGATCTGCCACATGGTCCGCTCCTCAATTTGCCCAGACCCAATATGGTCCTAGAATGCCGGTGAATCGAGAGGGGGAGCGTACCATGGCCGTGTTTTTCATCTGCGCCGGCCTTTTGGGCGTGCTCGCCACAATCCTGACGATGTATGTCGGCCGCATGCGCGGCCAGAAGAAGATCTTCCTCGGTGACGGCGGCGATCCCGAATTGACCGGCGCGATCCGCGCCCAAGGCAACCTGCTGGAGCTGACGCCGCTCATCCTGGTCCTGCTCTGGATGATGCACGGGCCACTCGGCCATCGCCTGGCCGATATCCTGGCGATCATCCTGGTGGTCGCCCGCTTCCTCCATGCCGGCGGCATGCTGGGTTTCGTGCCCTACGGCCGCCCTGCCGGCGCCATCGCCACCACAGCGATCACGGCCATTGCCGGCGTGTCCCTGATCGTGGCGGGCGTGCGGGCACTCTAAGCACCTGCCCTGGGAACGGGATATGGGCGAGCCGGTCGCGGTCCCGCTCTGGCTGTTCCTCGCGATCATGGCTTTCGCACTGTGGTCGCTGGTCGACCGGCTGCTGGTGCCGAGCGTGCGCTGGCTGCTGCGCCGCCGGCTCAACCGCCTGATCGACACCGTCAATCGCCGCCTCGCGGTCGAGATCAAACCGTTCCAGCTCACCAAGCGGCAGGTGCTGATCGACCGCCTGGTGTACGACAGCCACGTGGTGGAAGCGGCCAACGAACACGCCCGCGACAATCATCGGCCGCGTGACGTGGCGATGGCCGAGGTTCGCCGCTATGCGCGCGAGATCGTTCCGGCCTTCAACGCCTACGTCTATTTCAGGATCGGTTACGCGCTCGCCCGCATGCTCGCGCAACTGCTCTACCGCGTGCGGCTGGGTTACGCCGACGCCTGCACGCAGGCGGGCGTGGCGCCCGGCACGACGGTGGTGTTCGTCATGAACCATCGCAGCAACATGGACTACGTGCTGGTGGCATTCCTCGCGGCCGAGCGCACGACGCTCTCCTATGCGGTCGGCGAATGGGCGCGGATCTGGCCGTTGCAGCAGCTGATCCGCTCGATGGGCGCTTACTTCGTACGCCGCAACTCGAACAATCCCGTCTATCGCCGCGTGCTCGAACGTTACGTCCACATGGCGACCGAGGCTGGCGTGGCGCAGGCGATGTATCCCGAGGGTGGGCTGACGCGCGACGGCCGGCTGCGCGAGCCGAGGCTCGGCTTGTACGACTACATGCTGAAGTCGTTCGATCCCGCCGGACCGCACGACATCGTCTTCGTGCCGGTGGCGCTGAATTACGACCGCGTGCTGGAGGATCGCACGCTGCTGCGATCGCTCGATAGCGAGGCGCCGCGGCGCAGCGTCTGGTTCGCGACCCGGACCGCGGCCGGCTTCTGGCTCGGCCAGCTCTGGCTGATGCTGACCGGCCGCTGGTACCGCTTCGGCTATGCCTGCGTGAACTTCGGCCGTCTGGTCTCGGCGCGCGACTGGCTGGCCGCGCATTCGACCTCCCCGAGCGGCGACCTGCGCGGCCTCGACAAGGAGTCCCGGTTCGAGGTCATCGCCCGGCTGGCGGCCGACATGATGGGCGAGGTGGCGCGGCTGGTGCCGGTCCTGTCGGTGCCCCTGATCGCCACCGTGCTGATCGAGGCCGAGGCGCCGATCGACGAGTTCGAGCTGAAGCTCAGGGCCGGCAAGCTGATGGCCGAGTTCGAGGCGCGCGGCGCCAAGCTCTACGTGCCGCGCGGCGACCGCGACTATGCGATCCATGTCGGCCTGCGCATGCTGACGCTGCGCCGCCTGGTCGAGGACCGCAACGGCATGTTCACAGCCGTACCGGGTGAGCGGCCCCTGCTCGCCTACTACGCCAATTCGGTGGCACACTTGCGTGGACGATGATCGACAAGCTCTGGCGCATCTTCCTGTCGGCCTTCTACGGCTTCTTCACCAACCGTCTGTCGACCTCGGCGGCGGCGATCGCGTTCTACACGATGTTCGCCCTGGGCCCGATCATGATCTTCTCGATCGCCGTCGCCGAGCCGTTCGTCGGCAAGCTGATGGCGGAGCAGGCGATCCTCGATGCCCTGGGGACGATCGTGGCGCCCGAGCACCTGCGCAGCATCCAGCGCTTCGCCCAGGAAGACCTGTTCAAGGGCGGCGGCGTCGCGGCGATCATCGGCGCCGGCGTGCTGGTCTATACCGGCAGCCGCATCTTCGTGGAGCTCGACGACACGTTCGACGTGATCTGGCGCGGCGATGCCCCGCGCCGAGTCCATCCGGTGCTGGCCACCATCCAGTCGCGGCTGCTGGCGCTCCTGATGATGGTGATGCTGGGCCTGCTGCTGATCGCCGTGATCGTCAGCAGCGTACTGCTGTCGGCCTACAACGGCGCGCTCGAGAAATTCCCGGTGCTCGGGGTGTGGATCGGCCCGGCGATCTCGGGCTTCACCCACTATGGCCTGCTCACCGTTTTCTTCACCCTGATCTACAAGTGGCTGCCGACCGGCGGTGTGCGGTGGGTCTTTGCCATTGTGAGCGGCGCGGTCGTCGCGATTCTGTTCGCCGTCGGCAACCGGGCGCTGGTCTACTATTTCGAGGTGACCCAGCTCACCTCGGCGTTCGGCGCCACCGCGGGCTTCGCCGCGATCATGGTGTGGATGTACTGGACCGCGCTCACCATCCTGATCGGCGCCCAGGTCGGCCGTGCAGCCCGCGACGTGCTGACCGAGAACCAGCACCTCCAGGTTCCCAAAGACAAGATCTGATCTTGCGCTCGTGTCTTTTCCGCACGATCGCCGGCGCGTGTGAACGCGCCTAGAACATCGTCGCCAGCACTCGATCCGGCGGTTTGTGGCCGTCAGCGAAGGTCTTGATGTTGATCAGCACCTTCTCGCCCATCTCGATGCGGCCTTCGAGGGTGGCGGAGCCCATGTGCGGCAGCAGCACCACGCTGTCGAGCTCGAGCAGCTTGGGGTTCACCTGCGGCTCGTGCTCGTAGACGTCGAGGCCGGCGCCGGCGAGCTCCTCCGCCTTCAGCATGCGCACCATCGCGTTCTCGTCGATCACCTCGCCGCGCGCGGTGTTGACGATGATGGCGGTCGGCTTCATCAGCTTCAGCCGCCGCGCCGAGAGCAGATGGAATGTCGCCGGCGTGTGCGGACAGTTCACCGAGACGATATCCATTCGCGCCAGCATCTGGTCGAGGCTCTCCCAGTAGGTCGCCTCGAGCTCGGTCTCGATGTCGGGGTGGACTCGCTTGCGATTGTGATAGTGGATCGACAGGCCGAAGCCGCGCGCGCGCCGTGCCAGCGCCTGGCCGATGCGGCCCATGCCGACGATGCCCATGCGCTTGCCGAGCAGCCGGCCACCCAGCATCGAGGTCGGGGCCCAGCCGGTCCACTTGCCCGCACGCACCATGCGCTCGCCCGCGCCCATGCGGCGCGCGGTGGCGAGCACCAGCGCCATCGACATATCGGCGGTGTCCTCGGTCAGTACGCCCGGCGTGTTGGTGACGGTGATGCCGCGCTGGCGGGCGGTGTCGAGATCGATGTGGTCGACGCCGGTGCCGAAGGAGGCGATCAGTTTCAGCCGCGGCCCAGCCTGGCTCAGCACGCGGCTGTCGATGCGGTCGGTCACCGTCGGCACCAGCACGTCGGCCGTCTTGACCGCCTCGACCAACTCGGCCGAGGTCATCGGCTTGTCGTCGGCATTCAGGCGGGTGTCGAACAGCTCCATCAGCCGCGTCTCGATTGCGCTGGGCAGGGTGCGGGTGACGATCACCAGCGGCTTTTTCTTCGAGACGGGAGGCATCCCTGCCCGGATAGCAATTTCGCGTGTCGCTTGTCCAGCCACGGAGCCGAGCCCTGTGCCAAAAGCGCCGCCTTTTCAAGTGGTTGTCGTAGGCGGTGCAGAATTGCGGTATAAAGATGGCTAATGCGAATTCGACCGTCCCTTCTCCTCTGGGCGGCCTCTGTTGTGTTGCTGCTGTTGGTTGGGTCCGCCCAGGCGGTCGACACCAAGGCGTCGACTCAACGCAAAGGCTCGGGCTTGCCGCTTCCGCGCTTCGCCACGCTCAAATCCGACGAGGTCAATGTCCGCACCGGGCCGGGTTCGCGCTATCCGATCGACTGGGTGTTCAAGCGCAAGGGCATGCCGGTCGAGATCGTCGCAGAGTATGAGAATTTCCGGAAAATCCGCGATTGGCAGGGCGCCAGCGGCTGGGTCTACCAGGGCCTGCTGACCGGCAAGCGCAGCTTCATCATCCCGTCCAGGGTCGCCAACCTCTACAAGACGCCGGCCGCCTCGGCCGAGGTGGTCGCCAAGCTCGAGCCCGAGGTGATGGGCGAGATCAGCTCCTGCCAGGGCGACTGGTGCCGGGTGAAGGTCTCGAGCGTCAGCGGCTGGCTACAGCGGACCGAGATCTGGGGCGTCTATAAGTCCGAGCCGGTGAACTAGGTGCCTCCCCAGGCGCTAGCGGCCGTGGACGTGGGCGCTTAGAACGATCCCGTGGTCCACGCGGTCAGCACCTTCTACGAACGTTCCGGCCACATGTCGCCGGTCGCGGCTGCCCTTGCCGCCGGGTTGCATGTGGCGACGGCGCTGGCGTTGTTCCTGGTGTCGCCGCTCAACCGGCACGACGTCGACACGGACGTGGGCAGTGCGATCGACGTGACGATCGAGCAGCCGAAGCCCCCGGAAGCACCACCGCCTCCGCCGCCCCAGGAAGCGGTCAAGCCTCAACCGCCCCCGCAGCCGACGCCTCCGCCGCAGCCGCCGGCCGCCCAGCCCGCGGCGCCGCCCCCGCCACCAGCTGCCGCGCAGAAGCTGCAACCTCAGCGAAATCCGGCTTCGAAGGAACAGCTCGGCCTGCCGCCCCAGGGGGCCATCGAGCCCGACAAGAAACCTGAAGCAAAGCCGGAGCCCAAGGCCGAAGCCAAGCTGGAACCGAAGCCCGAACCTCCGGCCGAGCCTAAACCGGAACCACAGGAAGCCGCCGCGCAGCCTACCGAGCCAACACCACCGGCACCGGCACCGGTGGAAAATCAGCTGGAGAAAGTCCTGCCCCCGGTCGAGCAGCCCCCCGCGCCGCTCAGCATGCGCGACTTCGTCAAGGCGCTGCCGCCGCCTCCGCCGGCGCCGCCGCCCTCACCGCCGGCTCAGCGTCCGGCGCCGCCTCAACAGCATCCGCAACAACCACAGCCCTCGCCGCTTTCCGAGAGGCCGCCGCCCCGAGAGCAGCAGGAAGCCTCGGTCTCCGCATTCCAGAATCCGGCCGCTGCCTACAGTCACGCCCGCGTCCATGACGACTATCTCATCGGTATCGCGCGCCGGATGTCGCAATACCGCTTCGTTCCCAAGTCGATGACCGGCCTGAATACGCAGGGCGTGGTCGTGCTGAGCCTCGTGGTCGCGCGCGACGGGAGGCTGCTCAACTCGGGGATCGCCAAGTCGAGCGGAAATCCGCCGATGGACGCGGCCGTGCTCGAGACGGCGCAGAAGGCTGCGCCCTACGGTCCGCTCCCGCCGGAGATCACCGGCAACAGCACGACCTTCATGCTGAGCGTTCCCTACAAGTTTGTCGCCGGGCAGTAGAACGATTTCCGGCCCGATGGGCCGGAAACGTGCCCTCAGGCGAAGTCCTGCGCCAGCGCTGCGCGTACGGC
Source organism: Reyranella sp. (assembly GCA_036493235.1). GTDB lineage: Bacteria > Pseudomonadota > Alphaproteobacteria > Reyranellales > Reyranellaceae > Reyranella. The sequence goes on along the minus strand of DASXQC010000385.1, from coordinate 8,232 downwards.
CGGCGGCATCACCGCCATGTGGCCGTAGTTCGTGTGGTCGAAACCTACGATCACGTCGCCCGCGCTGCCCTTGAAGACGGCGATCTGCTCGGCCGTGAACGGGAAGCGGATGAACTGCACCGACGAGGCCTTGCCGTCCTCGCGGCTGCGGTCCTGGTCCTCCTCGGCGACACCGCGCACGATCGCGCTGCCGACGCGGATGAACGCCTTGTCCTCGACGCCGCCCAGGGTCGCCAGCACTCGGGCGCGGCGGATCGGATCGTCAATTTCGAACATCACGGTCGCCACCAGCTCGGCGCCCTGCGGGATCAGTGGATTGTAGGCGGCGAGCTCGCTGGGAAGCTGCTCGGCGCCGCCCTTCTCGATGAAGAGCATCTCGTGCACCTGGTGCAGCATGGTGTCGTAGCTCTCGAAGTAGAAGGTCGCGAACGGCCCGACCTCGAGCCGGCGGTTTTTCTTGAGCTCGGAGATGTGTTTGCGGCGCTCGGCTCGCTGCGGGGTGTACTCGGCCAACGGGATGATGGCCGCGGGCTCAATCTTGCGGAGACTCATCCGGCTGCTCATTGGGGCTCCTCCTTCGGCAGGTAGGCGCGCGCGAAGATCTCGATCGGATGATCGGCGCGGAATGGCTTGGGTTTGGTCTTGCCCGCTTCCATCTCCATCACCTGCATCAGGTGCTCGGCGGCAAGCGGGCACTCGGACGCGACGTGACTGGTGTTGTTCTTGAGCGCGGTCTGCGCGGCCGGTTTGCCAACCTTGACCGCCACGTCGAAATTCTCGGTGCGGGCGCCCCAGATGCCGCCGTGGCCACTGCAACGCTCGATCACCGCGACGCGGGTCTTGGGGATCAGGCGCAGCATCTCCGCGCCCTTCGGGCCCATGTTCTGGGCGCGCGCATGGCAGGCGAGATGCAGGCTGATGCCGCCGTCGACCGGGTTGAGGCCTTCGGCGAGGCCCTCCTTCTTGGCGATGTCTACAACGTATTCAGAGAGATCGAAGGTCGCTCGCGACAGCCGCTCGATCGCCGGATCCTTGGGGAGAATCAGCGGCCATTCGAACTTCAGCATCAGGGCGCACGAGGGCGTCAGCGCGACGACATCGTAGCCCTTGTCGACCCACGGCAGCAGCGCGTCGGAGACCGTGCGTGCGGCCTGAGCGACAGTCTCGAGATCGCCCAGCTCGAGCTTGGGCATGCCGCAGCAGGCCGGGTGCACGACCTCGGTCTCGACGCCGTTCTTCGCCAGCACGCTGAGCGTCGCTTTGCCAATCTCGGTGTTGTGGAAGTTCACGAAGCAGGTGGCGTAGAGCACGGCCTTGCGCTTGCCGTAGGCGGGCGCCGCGGCGTTGAGCGGGGCGGGCTCGCGATGCGCCTGCGCCTCGAAGGTCTCGGCCGCCTGCTTCGGCAGGCGCGCGCCGTGATGGATGCCGGCGACCTTCTGCAGCGTGTTGCGCATCGGCGCGTTGGTCTCGTCGGTCGCCCAGTTGAGCAGGCTCGAGGCGAAGGTGCCGAGCCGGCCGGCGCGGTCGGTGTCCGCGAGTTGGCTCTCGACGAAGCCGATACCCTTCTTGCGCGCCTGCACTGCGCGGTGGCGCAACATCAGGTGCGGGAAGTCGAGGTTCCAGGGATGCGGTGGCACGTAGGGACACTTGGTCATGAAGCACATGTCGCAGAGCGTGCAGGCCTCCTCGACCTCGGCGAAGCGCTCCTTCGGCACGCCGTCGATCTCGCCGGTCGGGCCGTTGTCGATCATGTCGAACAGCCGCGGGAAGGAATCGCAGAGATTGAAGCAGCGCCGGCAGCCGTGACAGATGTCGAAGACGCGCTCCATCTCCTTCTCGAGCGCGGCCTCGTCCCAGAACCAGGGGTTCTGCCAATCGAGGGGATGACGGGTCGGGGCTTCGAGGCTGCCTTCGCGCATGGTTCGCTTCGCTCGACGGAGAACAGGACGAAAAAGGGGACCCAAGCGGGTCCCCCTTGTTTAGCCGAGCCGGGGGCTCAGGCCATCGTGTCGAGGGCCTTCTGGAAGCGGCCGGCGTGGCTCTTCTCGGCCTTCGCGAGCGTCTCGAACCAGTCGGCGATCTCGCCGAAGCCTTCCTCGCGCGCGGTGCGGGCCATGCCCGGGTACATGTCGGTGTACTCGTGCGTCTCGCCCGCGATCGCGGCCTTGAGGTTGGCGGCGGTCTCGCCGATCGGCAGGCCGGTCGCCGGGTCGCCGCTCACCTCGAGGAACTCGAGATGGCCGTGCGCGTGGCCGGTCTCACCCTCGGCGGTCGAGCGGAAGACGACGGCGACATCGTTGTAGCCTTCGACGTCGGCCTTCTGTGCGAAATAGAGGTAACGGCGGTTGGCCTGGCTTTCGCCGGCGAACGCAGCCTTCAGATTGCCTTCGGTCTTGGATCCCTTGAGGTCCGCCATGGTCTTGTCCTCCTCGAAATTGCGAGGCGGGATATTGGAAAGCCGGCGGCGAGCCGTCAAGCAGTTTAGAATATTTCTAAGAAGTGAAAACGATTCGCAAGCAGCTGCGAAATCGCCTTATCGCCGAACCCGTACGATGACGTCGACGCGGGAGACCTTGGTGCCCTTGGGCGGCGCCGGCAGGCCGGCCACCGTGACGTCCTCCGACGAGAAGTCGTGCAGCTCGTTATCGGTCTCCACGAAGAAATGGTGGTGATGACCGGTGTTGGTGTCGAAATAGGACCGGCCGGGCGCGACCACGACTTCCCGCAGCAGGCCAGCATCGCGGAACTGGTTCAGCGCGTTATAGACGGTGGCCAGGGAGACCGGAATCCTGGTGGCCTTGACCTCGGCATGGAGGCTTTCGGCGGTGACATGGCGGTGACCACTCTCGAACAGGACGCGCGCCAAGGCGACCCGCTGGCGGGTCGGACGCAGTCCGGCCTCGCGAAGGCGGGCGGCAAAATCGGAGCCAAGGGTGGTAGATGACATGGCCAAGGCCATATGTAAGGACGGAATTCAGGCCTGGGAAGGGCAAACCCGGGCCTTTTGGGCGGTTTGCGCAAGGCGTCGAGCGTCCCTATTCTGCGGCCGCTCCGCAACGGAGTGACCGGTGGACGGTGAAGAGTGAGCGAACAGAAGCATAGTTACACTTTCGAGGACCTGATCGAGTGCGCAAAGGGGCACCTGTTCGGGCCGGGCAACGCCCAGCTGCCGCTGCCGCCGATGCTGATGTTCGACCGTATCACCCAGATCAACGACAAGGGCGGGAAGTACGGCAAGGGCGAGGTCGTGGCCGAGCTCGACGTGAAGCCCGATCTCTGGTTCTTCAAGTGCCATTTCGAAGGTGACCCGGTGATGCCGGGGTGCCTGGGCCTCGACGCGCTGTGGCAGATGGCGGGGTTCTTCCTCGGCTGGATGAAGGCGCCGGGCCGCGGCCGGGCATTGGGCGTGGGCGAGGTCAAGCTCACCAGCATGATCGTCCCCACCGTAAAGAAGCTCACCTACCATGTGCACATGAAGCGCGTGATCCTGCGCCGCCTCGTTTTGGGCGTCGCCGACGGCTTCGTCACCGCCGACGGCGTTCCAGCCTACGAGGCACTCGATATGAAAGTCGGCCTGGCCAAGGATGTTGGGCCGGCCGGAGCGGCGGCGTGATCCCATGAAACGCGTCGTAGTCACGGGCCTGGGCGTCGTCTCCTCGATCGGCAACAACGCTGCCGAGGTCACGCAATCGCTGAAGGACGGCAAGTCCGGCATCGAGTTCGTGCCGCAGTACAAGGAACTCGGCTTCCGCAGCCAGGTCGCCGGCACCCTCAAGCTCGATCCCGAAAAGCTGATCGACCGCCGCCTGACCCGCTTCATGGGCAATGGCGCGGCTTACGCCTATCTCGCAATGAAGGAGGCGATCGCCGACGCCGGCCTCTCCGAGAAGGAAATCAGCAACGACCGCACCGGTCTTGTGGCCGGTTCGGGCGGCCCGACCACGGGCGCGATCGTGCAGGCCGCCATCACGGCCAAGGAGAAGGGCCCCAAGCGGGTCGGCCCGTTCCAGGTGCCGCGCGCCATGTCGAGCACCGTCTCGGCCAATCTGGCGACCGCCTACAAGATCAAGGGGCTCAGCTATTCGATCAGCTCGGCCTGCTCGACCTCGGCGCACTGCATCGGCAACGCCGTCGAATGCATCCAGCTCGGCAAGGCCGACCGCATGTTCGCGGGCGGCGGCGAGGAGCTCGACTGGACGCTGTCGGTGCTGTTCGACGCCATGGGCGCGATGTCGTCCAAGTTCAACGACCAGCCGACCCGAGCCTCTCGCGCCTACGACAAGGATCGCGACGGCTTCGTCATCTCGGGCGGCGGCGGAATCCTCGTGCTCGAGGATCTCGAGGTCGCCCGCGCGCGCGGCGCCAGGATCTACGCCGAGGTGATCGGCTACGGCGCCACCTCGGACGGCGCCGACATGGTGGCGCCGTCGGGCGAGGGCGCGGTGCGCTGCATGAAGCTCGCGACCGACGGCTTCCCGGGCGCGGCGCGGCGCAACGCGCCGGTCGACTACATCAACAGCCACGGCACGGCGACGCCGGTCGGCGACATCACCGAGCTCGATGCGATCCGCAAGGTGTTCGGCGAGAAGCTGCCGACCGTCAGCTCGACCAAGTCGATGACCGGCCACAGCCAGGGCGCGACCGGTGCGCACGAGGCGGTCTATTCACTGCTGATGCTGCACAACGACTTCGTCGCGCCGTCGATCAACATCGACAATCTCGACCCCGGCGCCGAGGGATATCCGATCGCCCGCCAGCGTATCGACAAGGCGGGCCTGCAGACCGTGATGTCGAATAGCTTCGGCTTCGGCGGCACCAACGCCTGCCTGCTCTTCTCGCGCTACGACCACTAGAGGGAACGATGCCTGACGCCGCTTCGGGGGAGACGACGTTGCCTGTCGTCGCCGGGCTGATGGCCGGCAAGCGTGGCCTGATCATGGGCGTCGCCAACGAGCGCTCGATCGCCTGGGGCATCACCCAGGCGCTGCACGCCGCCGGCGCCGAGATGGCCTTCACCTACCAGGGTGCGGCGTTCGGCAAGCGCGTGGTGCCTTTGGTCGAGAAGCTCGGCGCCAAGATCATCCAGGATGTCGACGTCGAGAACGAGCAGAGCCTGCAGGCTCTGTTCGATCGGCTTAAGAAGGAATGGGGCCGGCTGGACTTCGTGGTCCATGCTATTGCCTTCTCCGACAAGGACGAGCTAAAGGGCCGCTATGTCGACACCAGCCGCGCCAACTTCCAGCGAAGCCTCACCATCTCCTGCTACTCCTTCACCGAGATCGCACGCCTCGCGCTGCCGCTGATGAGCAACGGCGGCAGCCTGATCACGCTGACCTACGAAGGCGCCACGCGCGTGATGCCGTCCTACAACGTCATGGGCGTCGCCAAGGCCGCCCTCGAGGCGAGCGTCCGCTACCTCGCGGCCGACCTCGGCCCGCAGGGTGTACGCGTCAACGCCCTCTCGCCCGGCCCGATGCGCACGCTGGCCGGCGCGGTTATCGGCGGTGCGCGCTACGTCTATCGCGTCTCGCGGGAGGCCTCGCCCTTGCGCCGCAACGTCGAGCTGACCGATGTCGGCGGCGCCGCGCTCTACTATCTCTCGGACTTGAGTGCCGGCGTCACCGGCACGGTGCATTTCGTCGACTCGGGCTATCACGCCATCGGCCTGCCGCATGATGGCAGCCTCGGCGGGCCGGACGAATAACGACCGGATGTGCTACGGTCGGGCCATGCGCCCGATCATTGCGGCTTTGATCGCCGGATTGGCCTGTTGCACGCCGCCGGTCGTCGCCGCGGCCGATCCGCTTTCGCCCGTCTCCTTCCGCCAGGTCGTCGAAGTCGCCAGGGAATACGCCGCCGACCGGACGCTGGTCTTCTACTGCCTGCGCAAGCAGAAGGAGATGGTGCCGTTCTTCTATTTCATCCTTCACTCGGAGACCCAGGACGCGCTGGTCAAGTTGAAGGATGCGGGTGGCACGCCGGAGCAGAACGCGACGCTGGTGCAGGCCGTCCTCGCCAACACACGCTTCTTCCCGGCCGACGCCAGCGATCCGGCCCTGGAAGCCGAGTGCACGGCCAAGGACGTCGAGAGGAACTACTACAGCTTCAACGGACGCATCAGCTTCCCGCTGGCGATGCGCGAGCCGCTGAAGTCGCTCAGCCGCTGATCAGGCGATCACGATATCCATCGTGGTGGCGAACGCGCCGGCTTCGAGACCGTCGGCGGGCTCCAGCCGCATCTCGATCCGCTCTCGGCTCTTCGTGTCATGCGCGACGCCGCGATAGACGAAGTCGCGCTCGTTCAGTGGATCGCCCGCGACATAGAACTGCGTGGTGAGCCGCCGCCCGTCGGCGGTCGTGACCTTGAGATGGATATGTGGCGTGCGCCCGGGATAGGCGACCGGCTTCAGCGTGCGGAAGCTGTAGGTGCTCTGCGCATCCGTCAGCACCTTGCCGTAACCCTGGAACGCGATGTCGCGCCGCTTGCGCCCCGGCTGGCCAGGATGGTCGTAGAGCCCTTGGGCATCGCACTGCCAGATCTCGACCGTGGCATCGGACAGAGGCCGGCCCGGGGCATCGAGCACGCGGCCCTGCAGATGAAGGATCGTGCCCATGGCCTGCGTCGCCTGCCCCCGCACCCGCACGAGGTCGTTATCGGAATCGATCGGGAAGGCGACCGGGTAGAACGGCCCCTCGGTTTGTGCCGGCGTCACAGCCAGATCGGCGGCGAATGCACGGTGCAAGGGCAGAACGGCGGTAGCGAGCAACAGACGACGGGAGAATGTACGCATGGTCATGCCTCCCTCTTGGTGCGGTGTTTTCGGCGGATCAACATTATCAGCTTCAGGTCGACCCGGCTCGCCAGGGTGAAGGCAACCTGCTCGTAGGTCAGCCGGCCGTCGCGCGGATGCTCGAAGGCGCGCTCGCCACCCAGCGGGACCACGACCTCGTGCTCGTCCCAGCATTGGGCGAAGAAGTCGCTGCGGGATCGCAGGTCGTCGACCAGCGCGACCAGGGCGGGATCGTCGAGATGGCGGCTCGATTCGGCGCGGAACTCCGCCAGCACGCGGCGGGCGCGGCTGCTCCAGTCGGGAATGACGCGGCGCGCGACCGGGTTCAGGAAGACGTAGCGCAGCAGGTTGGGCTCCTCGCCATCGAGCCAGCCGACGAACAGCCGACGCGCCGCATCGTTGCAGGCGCGCTCATTCCACAGGCGATCGAGCACATAGGCCGGGCCGGAGATCGAGGCGAGCGCGTCGGCCAGCGCGGGCGGCACGTCGGCTGCCTCGTCGGTCGACGACGCGTCGGGGTCGAGCCGGCCGGCGATCTGGAAGAGATAGGCGCGTTCGGCCGGCGTCAGCTGCAGCGCGCGGGCGAGCGACACCAGGGTCTGCGGCGAGGCTGCCACGTCGCGACCCTGCTCCAGCCAGGTGTACCAGGTGACGCTGAGGCCGCAGCGCTGCGCCATCTCCTCGCGCCGCAGGCCGGGCGTGCGCCTGCGCTGGCCGGCAGGCAGGCCGAGGCCGGCGGGTGACAGCCGGGCTCGGTGGGCCCGCAGGAACTCGCCCAAGGTGCGCTGCTGACGGCCGGTGCGGTCGATCATGGTGGCGGTTATACTCGTATAACTACCCGCCTTGTACCAGCGTCCGCAAACTGGTGATCTGAGCGCCTCAGCTCACAGAGAGGCCACCATGCGCCGCTTCCACATCGCCATCGCCGTTGCCGACCTCACCGCCTCGATCGAGGACTACCGCCAGCGCCTCGGCGTCGCGCCGACCGCCGTCGTGCCGGGCAAGTACGCGCTGTTCCGCACCGAGTCGCTCAACTTCTCGATCAACGAGCTGCCAGCGCGCGCCGGGCAGCTCCGCCATCTCGGCTACGAGGACGAGGCGGCGCGCGGCTTCTCCTCGACCCACGACGTCAACGGCATCGAATGGGAGCTGTTCTCGCCGACCGACCAGGACGCCAAGATTCCCGAGGTCTACGGCGACAATGTCGTCTGGGCCAAGCAAGCCGCCGAATAAGAAACGGCGGCCTTTCGGCCGCCGTTTCCTTCGCAGAGATGACTGCGCTTACTGCGCCGCCGGAGCGGCCGCCTCTTCGCGCGGCTTGTTCGAGATGTCCTCGCCGGTCTCCTGGTCGACCGCCTTCATCGACAGCCGCACCTTGCCGCGGTCGTCGACGCCCAGCACCTTGACCTTGACCTGCTGGCCTTCCGAGACGACGTCGGTC
>DASXQC010000384.1:0-4722 GCA_036493235.1 Reyranella sp. | reverse complement strand
CTCCGACATCATCTCCATGCACGCGCCCGGGACGAAGGACGCGCATCACCTGATGCAGGAGCAGCATTTCCGCAAGATGAAGAAGACGGCGCTGTTCGTGAACACCGGTCGCGGCTCGACGGTCGACGAGCCGGCGATGATTAAGGCGCTGCAGGAAGGCTGGATCGCCGGCGCCGGCCTCGACGTGCTCGAGACCGAGCCGGTCGGCCACAACAACCCGCTGCTCGGCATGGAGAACGTGATCCTGACCGCGCACGTCGCCTCGGCCTCGAACCGCTTCGACGTCGCCCGCAAGCGCCGTGTCGGCGCGGAGATGGCGTTGGTCCTGGGCGGCAAGTGGCCGCGCGCCTGCGTCAACCCGATGGTGCTGGAGAAGAGCAAGCTCCAGCGCTGGCAACCGTTCTCGATGGAACGCGGCCCAGGGAACTAGAACCATTGGCGGGAGCGCGCCTCTCCAGAGACGCATCATGAGCGGCACTGGAGTGCCGCTCTCCCAGCTTAGTTCGGCTTGGGCGCCAGCCGCTCGCGGTCGCGGATGTTGCGCTCGCACTCCGCGAGGCTGGTGAACGGGCCGAGCACGACGTGCTCGCCGTCGTCGAGAGCATACCAGCCCGGTTCGGTGACGTTGTAGTCGCCCACATCTTCGCTGCTGACATGGGCGGCGAAGAGATCTTTCTGGCAGGACAGCATGGTCAGACTCGTCTGGTCCAATCCTTCAGGTTCGCCGCACCCGGCGGGACCTCCCCCTTCACCAGCGCCTGAACCTGGCGGACGGTGTCGAACGCCTGGCTTTCGCTGGCGGGCGGGGTCAGACCCCCGACATGGGGCGTCGCGATAACGTTTTCCAGATGACCAAGTTCCGGCGACGGCATCTGGTCGATCGCCCGGCCGACATCCATCGCTGCGCCCGCAATGCGGTTCTCCGTAAGCGCCTGAAATAGCGCCTTTTCGTCGACCAGGTTGCCGCGTGACATGTTGATGAAGAAGGCGTCCGGCCGCATGCGCGCGAACGCCGCGGCGTCCATGAGGTTCTCGGTCTCCTCGTTGGCAATGGCGAGGCAGACGACGTATTCGGCACGCCCCAGCAAATCCTCCAGCGGCAGCTTGTGGAATCGCCGGTCTTCGACCTGGGCGTATGGGTCGCTCACCAGTACCGTCATGCCCATCGCCGCCAGCACGGGCGCGAGCTCGCGGCTGATGCGGCCGTAGCCGATGATGCCCACGGTGCTGCCGGCAAGCTGGCGGCCGACCTTGACTTCGGGCTTCTCGCCGCGATGGTACTGCGTCGCCGCCCGCGTGATGCCGCGCGAGAGGTCGACCAGGAAGCCGATCGTCAGCTCGACCACCGACTTCACGAAGCCCGCCTCGGCATGGGTGACCAGCACGCCGGCCTTCGACGCCGCCACCTGGTCGATGTTGCGGATGTCGATGGCGCTGCGCAGCACGACCTTGAGCCGGGGCAGGCTCGCGAACACCTCACGCGGCACCGGCGTCGCGCGGTCGGCGATGATGAAGTCGACGTCCCGCGCCGCCGCGATCAGGCCTTTGGGATCGAATGGCGCATCGCCCTCGTGCAGCGTGACCTCGACGAGTTCCTGTAGGCTCGCGAGCGCTCGAGGCCCGTAGTACTGCCGCCGGGCCTGCGGGACGTGGGTGAGCAGGAGCTTCATGATCAGTATCCGAGAGCGTGCGGCAGCCAGGTGCTGATTTGCGGCACGAAGGCGATCACCAGCAGGCAGAGGAACAGGAGGCCGAGATAGCCGAGAATCGGTTTCACCGTTTCCTCGATCGGCACCTTGCCGATCAGGCAGGCGCCGTAGAGGCCAAGCCCCAAGGGCGGAGCAAAGAGCCCGATGCCCATGCCGAACACCAGCACGACGCCGAAATGCAAGGGATCGACGTGCAGCCGCATCGCCACCGGCATCAGCAAGGGGCCGAAGATGATCAGCGCCGCCGCACCCTCCAGCACCGAGCCCATGACGATCAGGATGGCGATCGACAGCAGCAGGAACAGCCAGGTGCCGTGCGTGCCCGACAGCGCGATCAGCATGTCGCCGATCGCATGCGGCACCTGCTGGAGCGTCAGGACGAAGGCGAGCGACTGCGCCGCGGCGACGATGAACAGCACCAGGCCCGAGCGCGTCGCCGCCTGCACGAAGCTCTCGGCCGAAGCGCGCCAGCCCAGCTCACGGAACACCACGCCGCCCACCACCAGCGCATAGACCACGGCGAAAGCGGAGATCTCGGTCGCGGTCGCGAAGCCCGACTTGAAACCGCCGAAGATCAGCAGGATCAGGCCGAGCGAGGCGAGGCCACCGCCCCACAGGCCGGCCGACGACATCTTCGGACCGTCATCGGCAACCACCTGGGGCCGCTTGCCGAACGCGATCGAGACCGCGACCAGCGCCACCGCCATCAGGCCGGCCGGCAGAAGGCCCGCCATGAATAGCCCGCCGATCGAGATGTTCGTCACGAAGCCCAGGATGATGAGGTTGATGCAGGGCGGGATGGTCTCGGCCATCACCGCCGAGGCGGCCAACAGTGCCACCGCGCTGCCGGCGCGCTGGCCCGACTTGCGGGCCGCCGGGATCAGGACGGAGCCGACCGCGGCGACGTCGGCCATCTTCGAGCCGGAGATGCCGGAGAACAGCACCATCGCCGCGACCATCACCACGTTCAGCCCGCCGCGCATGTGCCCGATCAGCCGCTGCAGCAGCGCGATCAGGCGCACCGACATGCCGTTCGCCTCCATCAGGTAGCCGACCAGGATGAAGAACGGGATCGCCAGCAGCACGAAGTTGTCGATGCCGCGCGCCATCTGCTGGGCGAAGATCACGCCCGGCAGGCTGCCCTCGACCAGCACGAAGATCAGCGCCGCCAGCGCCAGCGCAAAGCCGATCGGCAGGCCGCCGACCAGTACGACGAAGAAGCCGACCAGCATCAGCGTCATCGCCGACGGCACGGTGTCGGGCGCGAACAGGTCCCAGGCGAGGTAGGCGCCGGCAATGGCGATCACGAGGGCGACGCCGGCGCCTATCGCCGACAGCGAGCGTCGGCGGAAGATGTCGGCGGCGAAGATGGTCATCAGCAGCGCGCCGCCGCCCATCGGGTAGAAGGTGAGCTCGAGCGGCAGGCCCGAGCCCGTCGTCTGGCCTGTCGTCAGCCGGCCCATGGCGATCGCATTCCAGGCGACGTAGGCCGAGACGATCACCACTAGCAGCGCACCGGTCGAATCGAGCACCGCGCGCGCGGTGCGCGGCAGCAGGTCGACGAAGAAGGAGACGCCCGGATTCTCGCTGCGCGCGATCGCACTCGCCGCGCCGAAGAAGCTCGAGCCGACCATCAGGCCGCGCGCCACGTCGTCGGACCATTCGACTGGGGCGTGGAACCACGAGCGCAGGATCACCGAGACGACGACGACCAGCAGATCCGCCGCCAGCAACAGCGCGGCGACGGCATCCGAGACTTTGAGGAGAGGTTTCAGGCCTGGGTACCGTGGATCAGATCGATGACTGCCTTAGCATCGGGGTGCGCCTTGATGAAGGCCTCGGTCTGCGGCAGCACGCGCTTGCGGAAGACCTCGCGGTCGACCTTCGTGACCTGCACGCCCTTGGACACCAGCGTGTCGAGCGCCTCCTTCTCCACCGCAAGGCCGTGCGCGCGGGTGTCGACGGCAGCCTTGTTCGACGCCTCGAGGAAGCGCTCGCGCACCTTGGGCTGCATGCGCTTGAAGCTCATGTCGCTCATGTAGGTGACCAGCGGCGAGAAGATGTGCTCGGTCAAGGCGTAGTACTTCGCCGTCTCGTAGAACTTGCTGGCGAGGATGGTCGGCGGATCGTGCTCGAGGCCGTCGAGCACGCCCGCCTGCAGGGCGGTGTAGATCTCGCCGAAGGCGAGCGGCGTGGCGGCCGCGCCCATCAGGCGCAGGCATTCGGTGATGATCGGGTTGGGCAGCGTGCGGATCTTGAGCCCCGCGAGGTCCTCCGGCGTCTTCACCGGCTTCTTGGAGAGCACGCTACGGGCGCCGAAATTGTAGGCCCAGGCGACGATGTGGATGTTGGCGCCCTTCATCAGCGCGTCCTCGAATGGCTTGGCCGCGCCGGCGTCGAGCGCCTTGGTCTGCTGCGGGTAGCTGGCGAACAGGTAGCCGAGGTCGAGCGCGCCGACGAACGGCACGAGGTTGGCCGAGATCGACGAGCCGGACACCATCATGTCGATGACGCCGAGCTTCACCGAGTTGATGACGTCGATCTCCTGGCCGAGCTGGTTGTCGGGGAAGAACGCCACCTCGACGTCGCCCTCCAGCCCGGCGGCCTTAATCTGCTTCACCAGGTTGTCGTAGTAGACGCGACCGTTGGCGAATTTCGGATCGTTCGGCAGCGACGAGGAAAGCTTCAATTTCATCGCGGCTGCATTCGCCCGGCCGATGATCGCCGGCGCCAGCGCCGCGCCCAGCACGACCGAGCGGCGGCCGATTGAACCCGTTTTCATGGTGCTTCCTCCAGAATTCTGCTCATAATGTATGACTAGATTGGAGGAACGGGCAAGCGTGTTTCGAGGCGACATCGCCATCCAGCGCAACGTGCACAGCCAGGTGGCCGACCGGATCGGCGCCCTGATCGTGCGCGGCGAGGTCGCGCCCGGCGAGCCGCTGCCGGCCGAGCTCAAGATCTGCGAGATGCTGCAAGTCAGCCGTACGGTGGTGCGCGAGGCGATCCGCAC
>DASXQC010000383.1:0-7468 GCA_036493235.1 Reyranella sp. | reverse complement strand
GCCGGCCGGGCCGAGGCCGACCACCAGCACGGTGCGGCCGGTCGCGGCGCGGGGAATCGGGCGGCGCAGGTTGAGCGGGTTCCAGCGCGTCAGCAGCGAGTAGATCTCGAAGCCCCACGGCAGGGCGAGCACGTCCTTCAGTGTGCGGGTCTCGATCTGCGGGATATCGACCGGCTCCTGCTTCTGATAGATGCAGGCCTTCATGCAGTCGTTGCAGATGCGATGCCCGGTCGCCGCCACCAGCGGATTGTCGACGGCGACCATCGCCAGCGCGCCGATCGAGAAGCCCTCGCTCTTGAGGAGATTCATCTCCGAGATCTTTTCCTCGAGCGGACAGCCGGCGAGCGTCACGCCGAACGGCGACTTCTGGAACTGGCCGGTCTTGCGGTCGCGCAGGCCCTTCGAGCAGCTGTCCTTGCCCTGGTTGTGGCACCAGATGCAGTAGTTTGCGTGATCGAGCGCGCGGCCGAGATCGTAGCCGGGATCAGTCAGGCCGAAGCCGTCGCGGTGACGCAGCAGCGGCCGCGGCAACATCATGCGCGTGACGCCGTCGACCATCTCGGTCTCGATCGGCACCAGATGCTCGAAGTCGAGGCGATGCGGCACCTTGAACAAGGGGCCGTCGCGATGCTGCTTCTTGCCCTCGGGGCTGTGCAGCGCCCACGCGGCATAGCGTGTCAGAATCGCGATCTCGGGCGTCGGCGTCTCGACCTTGAACTCCGCGCCAATCAGCTCGCGCACTCTGAGCGCGAAGGCGAGCTCCCAGCCTTCGAGGTCGTCCTCGATCTTCACCGGCAGGTCGACGCACGGCTTGTCGAGCGCCGACGCGTCCACCGCCTTGATGGCGCGCGTGACGTAGCGCTGCACGAACAGCCGCTTGCAGTCGTAAAGCGGGGCCAGCTTCATGTGCACCGCGCGCAGCGCCGACGCTTCGTCGGCAACGCCGAAAAGGCTGCCGACGAAATCCTCGAGCGGACGCGCCAGCTCGATCAGCAGGTTGGACTCGTCCTTGACCGCGAGCTTCTCCGGCGCAGTGCGCGCACCCATCAGGCGCGCATGCACCTCGACGTTCGCGTCCTTCAGCCACGCCACGAACGCCGCATCGAGTCGCGCGAGGCCGTCGCGGTCGTAAAGGTCATGGAAGCTGAGGCCGTAGCCCAGCGCCGGCGCGTTCATTGTCGGATATCCGGATGGCGGGAGGGGTGATTCGTTCGTATGCGAACCGATTAACGAAGGCGACGGGTCCGCGCAAGAAGGCGGTTGTTCGCGACATTAAGGATGCTGACGGAAACGTTGTCTTCGCGCATGGTCCGCCGCGCATGCAACCCGCCTCCGCTCCGATTCGCAACTGGCTGATCGTCGTGGCCGGCATGATTTTTTTCATGATCGTGCTCGGCGCGCTCACGCGACTCACCGAGTCCGGACTGTCGATGGTCGAATGGCGACCGATCACCGGATGGCTGCCGCCACTCTCCGCTCAGGCGTGGCAGGCGGAGCTGCAGAAATATCTTTCCTCGCCGCAAGGTCGATTGGTGAATCGTGGTTTCACCGTTCCCGAGTTCCAGCACATCTTTGCGCTCGAGTACCTGCACCGGCTGTGGGGCCGTCTGATCGGAGTGGCGGTCGCGCTGCCGCTGCTGTGGTTCTGGCTACGCGGCCAGCTCACGCGGCCGCTGCAGGCGCGACTCTTTGCCCTGCTCGTGCTGGGCGGCCTGCAGGGCGCGCTCGGCTGGGCGATGGTCGCCTCCGGGCTGGTCGACCGGCCGTCGGTCAGCCACTACCGCCTCGCCGCGCATCTGCTGTTCGCTGTCGCGCTCTATGCCTACACGGTCTGGCTGGTGCTCGAGCTCGGCCACGGGCCGCGGCGCAACACGCCCAAGATCAAACGCGAGGCGACCGGGCTGATTGCCTTCCTGCTCGTCGTCATGACCTTCGGCGCGCTGATGGCCGGCCTGCGCGCCGGCAGCTCGCACAACACCTTCCCGACCATGTCGGGCTACTGGATCCCGCCCGGCCTGTTCGACTTGCAGCCGTGGTGGATCAATCCGTTCGAGAACGGCACGACCGTACAGTTCATCCACCGCTGGATCGCCTTCCTGCTGGCGCTCGGCGTGCTGGCGATGGCGATCCGCACGCGCAAGCCGGAGACGCTGGCGGCAGGCGGCGTGGTCCTGCTGCAGTTCTCGCTCGGCGCGGCAACCATCGTCAGCGGGGTGGTCATCCCCATCGCCGCGGCCCATCAGGCGGGCGCCGTCCTGCTCCTGACGACTCTATTAGTGGTGCGCCATCGCGCTAGCGCGTGAGTCGGTGATCAATGTATTGTGAGGGGATGATGCGCAATATCTTGCGCCTTCTCCATCCGGCCCTCCTGGCTGCCGCCGTTGCCGCCCCCGGCTCGGCTATTGCGCAGCATGCGCCGGCTGTGTCGGTTGCTGCCTCCGACAAGCCGGCCGACATTGCGTGGAGCGCCGTGCCGATCGATGAGTTGCGCCAGCGCGCGCAGGCCCACGATGTTCCCGCCATGGAGGAGCTCGGCCGCCGTCTGATCACCGGCATCGGCGTGCCGCGCGACCTGCCGACCGGCGTCGCCTGGTACCAGCGCGCGGCCGACGCTGGCTCGCCGACTGCCGCCTTCAATATCGGCGTGATGTATGACCGCGGCTTCGTGCTCGATCGCGACGCCGAGAAGGCGGTCGACTGGTATCGCAAGGCCGTCGCGGGCGGCGTGGCACCGGCCGAGCACAATCTCGCGCTGATGCTGCGCGAGGGCCGCGGCGCACCGCAGGATGGGCCCAAGGCGGTCGAGCTGCTGCGCGACGCGGCGCACCAGGGCATGACCGCGTCGATGTACGCGCTCGGCGACACGTACGAGCGTGGCGGCGCCGTGCTGAAGGATCCCGCGGCGGCGCTCGCCTGGTTCGCCATGACCGCTCAACTGGAGCGGCAGGCCAATCATGGCACGGAGACGGCGCTGGCCAAGGCAGCAGAGCAGCGCGGCCAAGCTCTGCAGCGCGTCATGACCGGCGCCGATCGCGA
This sequence comes from Reyranella sp., assembly GCA_036493235.1. Taxonomy (GTDB): domain Bacteria; phylum Pseudomonadota; class Alphaproteobacteria; order Reyranellales; family Reyranellaceae; genus Reyranella. Next base: position 4,432 of record DASXQC010000383.1, on the reverse strand, counting down.
ACGAGCCGACAATATCGGCGAGGCCGAGTTCAAGCAGATCGTCGGCGCCCTGCAACCCAAGCCCGCGCCGCTGCCTCCTGCTACACCACCGTCGCCAGCACCGACGGCACCGCAGGCGAGCACTGCGCCTGGGCCACCTTGGCCCAGCGCGCCGGCCGACCAGGTGAAGCTGGTGCAACAGGCGCTGATCGACCAGCAGCGACTGCACGACAAGGCCGACGGCATTGCCGGCCCGGCAACGCGGCTTGCGATCCGCGGCTTCGAGAAGAGTGCCGGGCTGCCGTCGACGGGCCAGCCCTCGCGCACGGTCTATCTCGCTTTGGTCAAGGCGCACGACCCGGCCGATGCGATCAAGCCGCCCGACCCGCCGCCGCCCACCTCGGCCGACATCGTCAAGTCGACCGAAGGCCGATCTGCGGACGCCAAGTCCCCCGACACCAAGTCCGCCGAAACCAAATCCGCCAGTACCGCTGCCACCAGTGATTGGCCCACCAAGGCGCCGGACCAGATCCGCGCGATCCAGAAGCTGCTGATCGACCTCAAGCTGCTGAAGGCCGAGCCGACCGGCACGGTCGGCCCGCTAACGCGGCGCGCGATCCACGCCTACCAGAAACAGGCCGGCCTCAAGGACACCGGCGAGCCGAGCCAGGCCCTGTTCGAGTCATTGAAGGCCGCGCGCGCGAAAGCCGGCGGCTAACCGACCAGCTTGCCGGCGTGGTGCCACCACGAGGTCGGCAGGCGAGCGGCTGCGCGCCTGGCATGCTCTTCCGACCCGTAGAGCGCGAAGCACGTGGCACCGCTGCCGCTCATGGCAACGTGGAACGGGCCGGCGCTCTTGCGCAGGAACGCCAGCACGTCGGCAACGACGGGCTGCAGCATGATCGCCGCCTCGGTGAGATCGTTGCCGCGTTCAGCAAGCGCTGCCGCGAAGCTCGCGAGGTTCGTCCAGGGAGGCAGCGGCCGCGGTTCGGAGAAGGCGCCACGACGCGCCTTGAAGACGTCGAGCGTCGGCAGCGCCACGCCCGGATTGACCAGCAGGATCGCGCACGATGGCAAGGGCGGCGCCGGCGCAAGCTGCTCGCCCACGCCGGAGGCGAGCGCGGCTCGGCCGGCGAAGCACATCGGCACGTCGGCGCCCAGTTGCGCGGCCAGGTCGAACAGTTCCTCGACCGGCAGTGCCACGCGCCACCGGTCGATCAGCGCTTTCAACGTCGCCGCGGCGTCGGCCGAGCCGCCGCCGAGACCGGCCGCCACGGGAATGCGCTTGGTGAGCGTGAGCGCGACGCGCGGCGCGACGCCGGCACGATCGGCCAGCAGGCGCGCGGCCTTGAGCACGAGGTTATTGTCGCCTTCTTTGGCCAGCACCGAGGCGAGCGGCCCGTCGACGGCAAGTGTCAGCCGATCGGCTGGCGCGACCTCGATCTTATCGGCGAGGTCGGTAAAGGCGATCAGCGAATCGAGCAGGTGATAGCCGTCGGCCCGGCGGCCGACGACATTGAGCCAAAGGTTGACCTTCGCCCGCGCCAGCAAGCGCGTCAGCCGCCCTGCTTCTTGTCGGCTGCCTTTTCGTACACCGTCGGCTTGTCGTTGCTCTGGCTCAGCCCGTTGCTGACCTTGTCGAGCAGCACCGGAATGCGGTCCTTGTCGGGCTTCTGGTTGAGCGCGCGGTTCCATTCGAAGCGCGCCTCGCGGAAGCGGCCGACGTGCCAGTACGCGTCGCCGAGATGCTCGACCACGGTAGCGTCGTCACCCTTCTGCTCGCTCGCCCGCTCGCACCACTCGACCGCCTTGTCGTACTGACCGAGCCGGTAATAGGCCCAGCCAACCGAATCGGTGATCGCGCCATCGTCGGGCCGAAGCTCGGTCGCGCGCTTCAGCATCTTCATGCCGGCGTCGAGGTTGATGCCCTGGTCGATCCAGCTGTAACCGAGATAGTTCAGCACATAGGGTTGCTCAGGCGAGAGCTCGAGCGCCTTCTTCATGTCGGCCTCGGCCTTGCCCCACTGCTTGGTCCGCTCTTCGACGATGCCGCGGCCAAAAAAGATCGGCCAGTGGCGCTCCTCGACCTTCTTGATGCGGCCGATCGCCGTGTCGTAGGCGGTGACCGCCTCGGCGTACTTCTCCTTGTTGCGCAGCAGCTCGGCCAGGGTGAGCGCAGCGTCGACCCGGTCAGGCTTCTCGGCGGACATCACCCGGAGCTTCTTCACCGCCTCGTCGAAGCGGTCCTCCTGCGCATCAAGCGAAGCCGCCCGCAGGCGCGCCTGCCAGGAGAGCGGCGAGATCGCCGCGACCTTGGCGTAGGCTGCCATCGCCTTGTTCGGCCGGCCCCACTGCTCGTAGAGCCCGGCGATGGTAAGCCAGGCGAAGTCGTGGTTGGGGTTCAGGTCGACCGCGAGGTTCTCGAAGATCAGCGACAGGTCGCCGCGCGCATTGCGCGGATCGGCGTTCATGGCGCTGCCGATCTCGAACATGATCTCGCCGATGCCGGAGGCGGCCGTCGGCGGCTTGGGCATCGGCGCGTTGGGTGCGGTCAGCCCGTCCATCACAACGGTGTCGCCGTACTTGTCGCCGAAGGTCTTGAGGATCGCGCGCGCATCGGCGTCCTTACCGAGCCGGCGCAGCCCGTCGGCCGCGCTCAGCACCACACGTAGCGCGGAGGGATCGAGCTCGACGGCGCGGCGATATTTGGTCTCGGCCGCTGCCTTGTCACCCGCCATCTCGTCGATCTCGGCGTCGATCACGATGACCGGCGCCTGGTTGGCGGCATCGCCCGACTTCAGCTTGCCGAGCGCGGTGCGCGCCGCAGCGAAGTCCTTCTGGCCGGCGCGCAGCCAGGCGACGACGAAGTCGCGCAGCGGCCCGAGCTGGTTCTCGCCGCCGATCTTGCCGATCTGCTGCTCGGCCGCGCGGTAGTCGCCGCGCTTGATCTGCTGGACCGCCATCACGAGGTTGAGCAGCCCGTCCTTCGGCTTGGCCGTCAGCAGCTGGGGGGCAAGCTGCGCGGCCTGCTCGACGCGCCCGGCATAGAGACGCAGGCGGAAGGCGTCGTAAGCGAGTTCGAGGTCGCCCGACGCCTGGGCCAATGCAAGATCGAACTGATCGGCGCCGGAGTCGTAGTCATGGTCCTGCTCGGCCACACGGCCGGCAAGGTAATGGCCACTCAGCGGGACCGAAGCGGCAATCTGCCGGACAGCCGGATTGGCCTGCCGCTGCTTCTGCTGTGGTGCATTGCTCGGCTGCGCAGCGAGCGGGAGGGGAAGCAGCAGCGCCACCGACAGCAGCGCGAGGGGGATTGGACGCATAGGGGCTGTGGTCACATGTTGGGGTAGTTGGGACCGCCGCCGCCCTCCGGGACTGACCAGTCGATGTTCTGCGCGGGATCCTTGATGTCACACGTCTTGCAATGCACGCAGTTCTGGGCGTTGATCTGAAAGCGCGGCTGGCCGTTGTCGGAGGTGACGACTTCGTAAACGCCGGCAGGACAATAACGCTGCGCGGGCTCGGCATAGAGCGGCAAATTGACCGCAATTGGGATCGAGGGATCGCGCAATTTCAAGTGAATGGGCTGGTCTTCCTCGTGATTGGTATTTGACAAGAACACCGAGGAGAGCTTGTCGAACGACACCACACCGTCCGGCTTGGGGTACTGGATCGGCTGGAATTCGGCGGCCGGCCGCAAGGTCTCGTGGTCGGCCTTCGTGTGGTGGAAGGTCCAAGGCAGGCGGATGCCCAGGTCGTGGCACCACATGTCGAAGCCGCCGTAGAGCGTGCCGAGCCAGGTGCCCCACTTCAGGGCCGGCTTCACGTTGCGCACCTTGTCGAGGTCTTTCCAGACCCATGAGGACCGGACGGCCGTCGGGTAGGAGGTGAGTTCGTCGCCGCCGGTCTTGCCGGCGACCAGCGCGTCGAACGCAGCCTCGGCGCCCAGCATGCCGGTCTTGATCGCGTTGTGGCTGCCCTTGATGCGCGGCACGTTCACGAAACCGGCCGAGCAGCCGATCAGCGCGCCACCCGGGAAGGTGAGCTTCGGCACCGACTGCACGCCACCCTCGTTGATGGCGCGCGAGCCATAGACCAGCCGCTTGCCGCCCCTGAGGTACTTGGCGACGTCAGGATGAGTCTTGAAGCGCTGGAACTCGTCGAACGGCGAGAGGTACGGGTTCTCGTAGCTGAGATGCACCACCAGGCCGATCGAAACCAGGTTGTCGCCGAAGTGATACATGAACGAGCCGCCGGAGCTGCCGGTCTCCGACAAGGGCCAGCCCTGGGTGTGCACCACCAGGCCCTTCTGGAAGGCCTCGGGCGTGACCTGCCACAGCTCCTTGATGCCGATGCCGAACTTCTGCGGATCGACTCCGGCGCGCAGGTCGAACTTGGCCATCAGCATCTTGGCTAGCGACCCGCGCACGCCTTCAGCGATCAACGTGTACTT
>DASXQC010000382.1:0-14770 GCA_036493235.1 Reyranella sp. | reverse complement strand
CTGGCGCTGGCGAAAGACTTTCCGTTCGCCAGAGCCCTGATCAACAGCGGCCGGCTGTCGACGCCGACGGCGCATACCGGCTCGACGCTCGACACGCCCGACGGCGACGACGACTGGACGGGCGGCCCGCCGCCGGGCCGGTCGATGACCGATGCGCCGGTGGGCGACGGCTGGCTGATCGACGGGCTGGGGCAGGATTTCGCCCTGCTGAGCTTCGACCAGCGGATCGATGCAGCCGACGTGCCGGTCGTTGCGTTGGAATGCAGCGGCTTGGCGACCAGGCGCTACGACGCCCAGCCCGGCACCACCTATCTGATCCGGCCCGACCGCTACGTCGCGGCGCGCTGGCGGAAGTACGACAGGACAGCGGTGCGTGCGGCGCTGACGCGCGCGACGGGCCACTAGGGAGGCGACGATGGAAGGTGCGTTGCGACGCACGCTCAACCTCGGCCAGCCGGACGAGGTCTACAACGCCATCGTCGACGCCCACAAAGGGCTGAGCGAGGAGGAGTGCCGCACCTACGACGCGCGGCTGATCCTGCTGCTGGTCAACCATATCGGCGACGAGGAAGTGATCCGCGAGGCGCTCAAGGCGGCGGCGAAGCCGTCATGAAGGACATGCTGCTCGGCCGCCTCGCCCTGGTGACCGGCGCTGGCCACGGCAACGGGGCGGCGATCGCCCGTGGGCTGGCGGCCGCCGGCGCCGAGGTGATCGTCACCGACATCGATAAGGAGGCGGCGCGGATCATCGCCGATTCGATCGTCGCCGAGGGTGGCAAGGCGCGCGGCTTCACGCTCGACGTCACCGACGAGGAGGGCTGCGTGAAGCTCGCCCGCGACCTCTCGCTGCTGGTCGGGCCGATCCGCATCCTGGTCAACAACGCCGGCATCTTCCTGCGCGGCAACCTGCTGGCCAACGACGGGCGCGAGCGCTGGGACCAGACCATGGCGGTCAACGTGCAGGGGCCTTTCAACATCACCATGGCCTTCATCGAACAGCTCAAGCTGACCAAAGGCACGATCGTCAACATCGCCTCGATCAATTCGTACGTCGCAGCGGCCGGCGCCGGCGCCTATCCAGTCTCCAAGGGCGCGCTGGCGCAGTTCACCCGCGCGCTGGCCTCGGAGCTGGCGGCCGATGGCGTGCGGGTCAATGCGCTCGCGCCCGGCCTGATCGCCACCGCGATGTCCGAGCCGACGCGTGCCGATCCGAAACGGCTCGAGGCGTTCCTGGCGCACGTACCGATGAAGCGAGTGGGCGAGCCTGAGGAACTGGCCGGCCCGGTCGTCTTCCTCTGCTCCGACGCGGCGAGCTATATCACCGGTGCAATCTTGCCGGTCGACGGGGGATATCTGGGTGTCTGAGATAAAGGTGAGGCCGGCCACGGTCGACGACGTCGAATTGCTGCATCGTTTCTCGGTTGATCTCGCGACCTACGAGGACGAGCCCGACGCCGTCACCTCGACGCCGCAGACGCTGGCGCGCGACGGCTTCGGCGAGAACCCGCAATTCGCCGCTTTGATCGCCGAGCGCGACGGCAAGCCGGTCGGCTTCGCGCTCTACACCTTCAACTACTCGGTCTGGACGGCGGCGCGCGGCATCTTCATCGAGGACATCTGGGTGATCCCGGAGGAGCGCCGCGGCGGCGTGGCGCGCGCGCTGATGCAGGGCCTGGCCGAGGAATGTCGCGCCAAGGGCTACAAGCGCATCGACCTCAACGTGCTCGACTGGAACCCGGCGCGCGGCTTCTACGAGAAGGACGGCTTCAGGTGGATTCGCAATTGGCTGCCCTACCGCCTGAGCGGCAAGGCGTTGGCGAGGCGGGCTGACGGGCATTCATAGTCGCCGAGGAGATGCACGATGGCCGAGCAAGACCCACGCGTTGAACGGTTGCTGCTCGGCCAGGAAATCGCCGATTTTCTCTACCGCGAGGCGGAGTTGCTCGACGAGCGGCGGTATCGCGAATGGCTCGATCTGCTGGCCGAGGACATACGCTACTGGATGCCGATGCGGCGCAACGTCAAGTTGGGCGAGGACGAGCGCGAGTTCACGCGAGCCAACAGTGACATCAACTGGTTCGACGAAGGCAAGGATACGCTGGCAAGGCGCGTGAAGCAGATCGAAACCGGCATCCACTGGGCGGAGGAACCGCGCTCGCGGCTGTCGCATCTCGTCACCAACGTGCAGGTGCAGGGCGCCGCCCCGTCGATTGCCGCGCCGCAAGAAGTCGCGGTTACCTGCCGGTTCCTTATCTACCGCAACCGCGTCGAGACCGAGACCGACATCCTGGTCGGCCGGCGCGAGGACTCGCTCAGACGCCATGGGGCCGGCTGGCTTCTGGCGCGTCGCAAGATTATCCTCGATCAGAACGTGCTGCTGTCCAAGAACCTGACCTTCTTCATCTGAGGTGGCGGCCATGGCGATCACGGAAAGACAGGGCTATCGCCCTGGCCTGGTCGATTTGCAGCTGGGCGAGATCAGCCGCGAGATCTTCGTCAACGAGGAGATCTACGCCCAGGAGCAGGAGCGGGTCTTCGCGCGCGCCTGGCTGCATGTCGGTCACGAGAGCCAGATCCCCAAGCCGGGCGACTATTTCGTGTCGTCGATGGGCGAGGAATCGGTGATCCTGTGCCGCGACCGGGCCGGCCGGATCCACGTCTTCCTGAACTCCTGCCGCCACCGCGGCATGAAGGTGTGCCGCTACGACGAAGGGTCGACGACGGTCTTCACATGCCCCTATCACGGCTGGAGCTACGGCACCGACGGGCGACTGGTCGGCGTGCCGTACTGGCGCGAGGCCTACCATTCGCGGCTCGAGAAGGAGAAGTGGGGCCTCGTCGAGGTCGCGCAACTGTGCAACTACAAGGGTTCGATCTGGGCAACCTGGGACCCGGCTGCACCGCCGTTCGCCGAATACCTCGGCGACTTCACCCGCTATCTGGACCTTCAACTCGACGGCTGGGACGGACGCGAGGGCCAGGCCGAGGTGCTGGGTGGCGTCCAGAAATGGCTGGTGCCGTGCAATTGGAAGTTCCCTGCGGAGAATTTCAGCGGCGACACCTATCACAACATCAGCCATCGCTCGGTCGATCTGGCCGGTATCGGGCCCTCGGGCGCCAGTCGTCGCGACATGGGCGAGCGCGACGCGAGTCGCAAGCTGCACGTCTGCATCCCCGACCGCGGCCACCAGACGATCCACTACGTCCTGCCCGCCGGTCAAACGCCGCCGCCGGCTTACCTGAATGCGCCGATCGTCGCCGAGTATTTCCGCCACTGCGAGGAGGAGAGGCGGCGTCGACGGGGTGAAGAGGCGCGCCTGATCGGCGCGCCCGGCGAGATCTTTCCGAACACGGCGCTGTTGTCGCGTCAGCCGCGGACGATGGCCGCGTGGCATCCGCGCGGCCCCCATCAAACCGAGTGCTGGCGCTGGTTCTTCGTCGACCGTGACGCGCCGAAGGAGGTCAAGGAATTCCTGCGCGACTACTACATCCGATATTCCGGCCCGGCCGGCATGACCGAGCAGGACGACATGGAGAACTGGAACTACGCGCATGCGGCGAGCCGCGGCACGGTCGCCCGGCGCTATCCTTACAACTACCATCAGGGCTCCGGCACTGCCGTCTCCGACTACGAGTATCAGGGCCTCAAGGTGCCCGGCGAGGTGATCGATCTCACCGAGGTGCAGTCGAGCGAGCAGCCGATGCGCAACTTCTACCGCCGCTGGGCCCAGTTCATGGAGGCCGACGACTGGTCGCAACTTGCTACCTGGCGGGTCGCCGCGCGCAGAGCCGCGGAATGAGCGCGCCGATCAATATCCGAGATCTCGCTCCGGGCACCTCCATCATGCTCGCGAGCGGCGCCGAAGCCGAGATCGTCGACAATCCGCAAGATGGAGTTTGGCTGTTCGCGCGCTACCTGTCATCGCCGCGCGATCCGACGCTTGTTGGCCAGGAAGAAATGGTCTTCGCGCAGGATGTCGTAGCCGTGGGCCGCTCGACGCCTCAGGTGGACTCGTAACGGGCTACCTTGGCGCCTGAGTGGCGCGGGTCTCGCCGCTCTCGCATCGAAAGCCAGGCGCTGGCGGCGCAGGCGATCTGCGCGCCGCCGCCCAGCAGCATCGCCAGCCGTAACCCGTTCACGCCGCCACCCGCGAGCGCATAGATCGCGCCCAGCACGGCGACGCCGATCGTGGCGCCGGCCATGCGTGCGACGTTGATCAACGCCGAGGCGGTCCCTGAGCGCGCCGGCTCGACCGCGCCGACCGCGGCGGCCATCAGCGGCCCTGTGGCGATGCCCATGCCGAGGCCCGTCAGCACCAGCCCGACTTCGTCGAACACGATCGAGCCGTGGTCGGCGCCGAGGGCAACGGTGAGCAGGCCGAGGCCGATAACGGCGACACCGCCCGCCGTGACGGTGCGGCCGCCGAGTCGCTCGCGCAGCCAGCCGGAGAACGGCGAGATCACCACGAACACTAATGCCATCGGCATCAGGGCGAGGCCGGCATGGATCGCCGACAACGTGCCGGAGCTCTGCCAGGTGAGCGGCAGCAGGAACAGCACGCCGTACATGCCGAAGGTCATGCCCGTGGTGCCGACGATGGCGGCGCGGAAGGCGGGCGCGCGGAAGATGTCGAGCGGCACCAGAGCGCCCGGACCGCTCTTCGCTTCGATCCGCAGGAACAGTGCCAACGCGATCAGGGCGGCGACGCAGGCGGTCATCGCGACCAATGGCGCGTCATGCGATTCGATCGCGGCGAGGGCGAGGCCGCCCAGTGCCAGCGCGCCGAGCGCCTGGGCCAGCGCGTCGAAGCTGCGGTCTTGCGGATCGGAGGATTCGGGGATCGACAGCCGCGCGAGCGACAGCGCCGCGACGCCGAACGGCACCACGACCAGGAAGATGCTGCGCCAGCCGAAGCTGCCGATCAGCAGGCCGCCGACCGTCGGGCCGATCGCCATCGCGAGGCCGTTGCAGCCGGCCCAGATGCCGAGCGCATGGCCACGCTCCGCCTCGTCGCGCCACACCACGCGGATGATCGCGAGCGAGGCCGGCACCGACAGCGCGGCACCGAGGCCCGCGAGCGCACGGCCGGCGATCAGCACGCCGATCGACGGTGCAACAGCGCACAACAATGAGGCGGCGGTGAAGATCGCGACGCCGATCGTGAAGATGCGACGCCTTCCGTAGAGATCGGCCAACAAGCCGCCGGTCAGCAGCAGCACGGCATAGACCAGGTTGTAGGCGTCGAGCACCCATTGCAGGGCGCCGACGCCGGCGTGGAAATACGCGCCGATCGGCCGCGTCGCGAGGTTGACCACCGCCATGTCGACCTGGGCCACCAGCACGGCGAGACAGAGCGTGAGCAGGGTGAGGTGCTTGTTGTTCGTCACACCCACACGAACGCACGGATCGGCTGTCCGATGCTTCGGAACAGGTCGAAATGGCGGCCTTTGTTCAGCCTCTTTGTTTGTCAGCTTCTCTTGCCAGACCGCGGGCGTCCCGTCCGCTCTTCTCTTCCTCATGAGGCGGCCGGGACGCCCGCGCTCCGGCAAGACTACTTCTTCAGCAGCCCCATCACGCGGCCCGCCTTGGCCGGGCGCGGCAAGTGCTGGTGCGCGGTCCACACCGCCTCCAGCCGCTCGGCCGCCTGCTGCGGCCACGGCCCCGAACGTCGCGACGCGAAGTCAATGTTCATCACGATCGTCTCGTTGGTCGCGGCGAGGTAGCCCTCGTCGGCGTGGAACATCTCGTGGAACAGGTGCACGCGCTTGGCGTCGCGGTCGAGCAGCTGTGTCGTGAAGCGCATCGGCGTGCCGCCCTTCATCTCGCGGTCGTAGGTGACGTGGGTTTCGAGCACGAAGGTCATGCCGTGCTTGCCGTCGACGTAGCGGCGGCCGAGACCCATGTTGCGCATGAAGGCGCCTGACGCCTGGTCGAATGCCGTGACGTAGAAGGCGAGGTTCATGTGCCCGTTCCAGTCGACCCATTCGGGCAGCACGGTCGAATGGTGGATGTCGAGCGGCGCATTGGTGACCAGCGCCGGCATCTCGTAGGGCAGGATGACGGACATACGCTTTACTTCCTCTTGATACCGATGAGGCGGCCGGCCTGCGGCGGCCGCGGCAGGGACGCGTGCGCCTCCGCCATCTTCTCGAGGCGCGGCATCGTCCAGTCGGGCCACGGGGCGGAGCGGCGGGTGGCGTAGTCGATGTTCATCAACATCAGCTCGTTGGTCGCGGCGAGATAGCCTTCGGTTGCGTGGTACATGGCGTGGATGTAGTGCACGCGCTTGGTGTCGTAATCGAGGATCTGTGTGGTGATGCGCAGCGGATCGCCCTCCTTGACCTCGCGATCGTAGGTGACGTGCGCCTCGAGCACGAAGGTCATGCCGATCTTGTCGCGCGTGTACTCCCAGCTCACCCCGAACTGGTTGCATAGCGTGTCGGTCGCCTTGTCGAACGCCACGACATAGAAGCCGACGTTCATGTGGCCGTTCCAGTCGATCCATTCCGGCAGCACGGTCGCGCGGTGCACGTCCAGCGGGGTGCCCAGGCTCGGTTCGATCATGGGGTAGGGAGGTAATTTCATGCGGCCGGACCGTAGCGAAGCAGAGGGCTGAATCGCAAGTTCGTCCGAACAACCTGCTCCTGCGAGGATCTCATGGCGAAGAAACCCAAGGCCGTCGTACTCGGCGTCGGCGCGTTGCGTGGCATCGGTGGCGCCGCCAGCCGCCGCTTTGCGAAAGAGGGCTACCACGTGCTGGTCGCCGGCCGCACACCGCAGAAGATCGAGGCGGTGGTCGACGCGATCCGCAAGGAGGGCGGTGCGGCGACGGCCTTCACGGTCGACGGCACCAAGGAAGACCAGGTGATCCGCCTGTTCGATGCGGCGATGGCCGACGACAACGACAGCGGGCCAGCCGACCTGTTCGTCTTCAACATGGGCAACAACGCCGCCGTCGACTTCCGTGAGATGACGGCGCAGCACTTCGAGGATTCCTGGCGGGTCGGCTGCTTCGCCGGCTTCCTGTTCGGTCGCGAGGCGATGCGCCGCCTGGCGCCAATCGGCCGCGGCACGGTGATCTTCACCGGTGCGTCAGGCTCTCTGCGCGGCCGGCCGAGGTTCGCCGCCTTCAACGCCACCAAGGGCGGCCTGCGCCTGCTGGTGCAGTCGATGGCGCGCGAGTTCGGGCCGCAGGGCATCCATGTCGCGCACGTGATCATCGACGGCGGCATCGAGGGCGACCGGTTGCTCTCGCGCATGCCGGACCGGGCGGAAAAGGTCGGCCCCGACGGCCTGCTCAAGGTCGATCCGATCGTGGACAACTACTGGCACCTGCACACCCAGCAGCGCAGCGCCTGGACGCACGAGATCGATCTGCGCCCGTACAAGGAGACGTTCTGACGGCAAGGCTGCAACCGCGGCTGTCGACTTTTCCCCCGCTCCGCCTAGACTCGACGTCAAAATGGGGCGGGGGACGGCATCATGAAGATCGGTCGCGGCCTTGCTGCCGGCGCGCTGGCGATTGCGTTGCTGGGTTCGACTCCCGTAAGGGCCCAGACGGCGACGTTCGCGCGCAGCGGCGACTGGCAGGCCTATGGCGGCCTGATGGCTGGCGAGGACAAGCAGCCATTTTGCGGCATCTCGCAGAAGGCCAACGATCGTTACCTCGCCATCAGATTCTACCAGGGCGACAAGTCCTTCACGATCCAGATCGGCAGCAAGCAATGGCACCTCGAGGACAAGGAGACGTACGCCGTCTCCTTCTCGATTGACCCGGTCAGCGACTGGATCGTCGAAAAAGGCGGTGCGACCCCCATCCGTGTCACGGACGGCGATATGGCCCTGGAATTCGACGTCGCCGCCGAGCAGCTCGACATGTTCGTGCGCGAGTTCCGCTCCGGCAACCGGATGCGGTTCACGGCCCCGAAGGTCGAAGCCGCCGGCTGAACCGTGAGCCTCGCCGGCAGCAACGCGATCAGCGACGCCTTCGATCGTTGCCGGCACATCCAGAAGGCGAACGGATCGATCTTCGGGCAGCCCCTGCAACGGTGCTTCGGCGCCGGAAACCCGACCGCCGACCAGACGATCGAGGGGTGCGCGACCGTCATTGCCGCCGGGCTGTGGACCGGCAAGGATGCCGCGATTCCTCTTCAGCAGCGGGTCAACGCGTACGAAAAGAAGGGCGACTACGAGCACGTCATCGCGGATACGACCGAGACCCTCCAACTCTACCCGGACGCGGCAGTCATCCGCGCCACCCGCGGCCGCGCGCCCTTCTTCCAGGCCGACTTCTCGGCCGCCGCCGCCGACTTGTCGAGGTCCGTGGCGCTGAAGGACGATCCCTACACGACGATCTGGCTCTTCCTGGCGCGCCGCCGCGCCGGGCCGGAGGGGGAGAGCGAGCTTGCCTCCGGCGCCGGGAAACTCAAGAGCACGGACTGGCCGTATCCTGTCGTCGACTTCTATCTCGGGCGGCGCTCGGCCGACGAGATGCAGGCCGCGGCGACCAAGCCCGAGGAGAAATGCGAGGCGGCGTTCTATCTCGCCGAATGGCATCTCCTGAAGGCCAATGCAGCCGAGGCGAAGCCGCTCCTGCAGACGGCAGCCGACACCTGCCCGGAGGGGTTCGTCGAGCACAGCGGTGCGCAGGCCGAGCTGAAGCGGCTGGCCCAGTAGGCGCTCTCAGCGCGCGCGGCGGGGGATCTCGTCGAGCGCGGTGAAGATCGTCTTGCCGAGCCTGCGGCCGGTCGCGACCATGTCGTCGGCGCCGGTCGAGGGGCCGCCGATGCGCAGCACGGCATCGCACTTGCCGATCAGCTCGCGCGCCACCGGATGGAAGATCTCGTCGAACACCGCGTCGCCGATCTTCGTCGAGCCGGCGTGCCGCAGCAGCGGCAGCGCGAACCATTCGCCCAGCACCGGCAGATGGCCGCGGCGGAACACCTGCAGCGCCATGTCTTCCATCGCCTCGACATTGCGCTGGATCAGCACGGGATCGTCGTTGGTGCCGGAGCGGTAGGGGCCGGCAACCAGGATCATGAGCTGCGCCGTCATGTGGGACTCCCGTGGCTAAGGAACGGCCAGCAGCTCGTTGGCGACCAGGTCGGGTGCCGAGAGGATGCAGTTGTGGCCGGCGGCGATTGGCCGGAAGCGGATGTGCGGCATGGCCTGCACCTTCTCGTGCGCGCCGGCCGACACCGGATAGCGCGGCTGCGTGCAGGCGATGTAGGTCATCGGCCGGCCGTTGCCTGCTTCATGCTGCAGCCGGATCGGCTTGGTGTAGCAGGCGACCGGATGGGGCGTGAGCTGGCGATGCGTCCACGCGGCGAGCTCTTTATCGTCGATGATCAGGCTGCCGACCGGCGCGAACGGCAGGACCTCGGTGCCGTTCACGGTCTGCACCAGCGTTTTGCGCTTGGCGACGATGTGCGGGGGGATGCGGCCGAAGATCGACTGGCCGTCCTGGGCGATGCCGCCATCGATGATCACCAGATGGGCGATGCGCCCGGGCATCCGGTCAACGACCATCTGCGCGATCAGGCTGCCGAAGCTGTGGCCGACCAGCACGATGTCGCGGAGATCCTCGCGCTCGATTCGCTGCAGCGTGTCGGCGAGGAAGGCGTCGTTGTCGAGCGCGGGCGAGAGCTCGGCCGCGCGCTCACCGACGCCGGGAAAGGCATGCGCCTCGGCCGCGTGACCGGCGGCGCGCAGGCGCTCGAGCACGAATTGCCAGGTCCAGGCGCCCATCCAGGCCCCGGGGAGACAGAGGTAACGAGTCATCGGGAATCCAAGCCGCCGGAACATATGCATCCGGTCGATGCCTGCCAATCCACGATCTTCATTCGCGGCGCGGCAGGCTGCGCGTCCAGGCTCGCCGCCTCCGATGGCTTGGCCGATGGCCTAGTGCGCGTGATGGCGCTTCAGCGCCATGCCGACGGCGATCCAGCCGCTGCCGATGAAGATCAGGTCGACACCGAGGAAGATGCCGAGCACGAAGAAGCTCGAGACCGGCCAGTGCGCGACGATGATGATGCCGAGGAAGACGCTGATCAGGCCGGAGAACACGACCCAGCCCCACGGCGTGCCCTGCTTCATGCGCGTCGCGAGGAAGATGCGGACGAGCCCGCCGATGATCAGCGAGAAGCCCAGCAGCAGGGTCAGGATCGTCGCCGCCGCGAACGGGTTCTGCAGGCAGATGATGCCGGCGAAGACATAGAGCGCGCCGAGCAGCAGCCACAGGATGCGATGGCTCCAGTCCTTGGCATTGAATGCGGCGACGATTTCGGCGGCGCCGGTGAACAGCATCATGAAGCCGACGATGTAGACCGCGGTGGCCGTCGCGAACATTGCGTCACCGGCCAGTGCGATCAGGCCGGCGATCACGGAGATGACGCCGAAGGCGACGATCCAGCCCCATCGGGGACGCAGCACGCGCATCCCCTCGCCGAGACTGTGCGGGCCGGTGCTTTCAGTAGCGGTCATGGCTCTGCCCCTTCAGTGCGGAACGGCACGTTCGCAGTGTACGCCGGTCGCGTGGCACTGTCCCAGCATGTGTGTGACAATCGTTGCATGACTGAAGTTCCCAAAAAAGCGCCGCCGGTACCGCGGCCGGCGACAACCGTCCTTCTCGTGCGTCCGTCCAAGCCGGGTGACGCGGCCTCGCCCCTCGAAGTGTTCATGGTGGTGCGCCATCAGCAGATCGATGCGTTCTCCGGCGCTATCGTCTTCCCCGGCGGCAAGCTCGAGGACGCCGACGGCGATCAGCGCCTGCGGGCCCACTGCGGCGGCGCCGACAAGATCTCAGCCGACGAGCTCAAGTTCCGCGTTGCCGGTGTGCGCGAGGCGTTCGAGGAGTGCGGCGTCCTGCTGGCGCGTAAGCCCGGCCAGCGCGCGGTGATCGGCGCCGCCGACCTCAAGGGCATCGAGCAGCGCGGGCGCACCAAGCTCGCCGAGGACGAGGCGAGCATCGTCGACCTGGTCGAGGCCGAGGACCTCGAGCTGGCGACCGACCTGATGACGCCCTATGCCCACTGGATCACGCCGACCTTCGCGCCCAAGCGCTTCGACACTTGGTTCTTCATCGCCGAGGCGCCGGAGGACCAGATCGCGCTGCACGATGGCTCCGAATCGGTCGAGTCGGTGTGGATCGACCCGCGGGCGGCGATCGAGGAGGCAAAGGCGGGCCGGCGCACCCTGGTGCATGCTACGACCAAGAACCTCGAATTGCTGGCGGAAGCGAAGACCGTTGCCGAGGCTTTGTCGCAGGCGAGCCAGCGCAAGGTCATCACGGTCCAGCCGTGGGTCGAGGAGCGCGACGGCAAGCGCTTCCTGCACATTCCGCCGAATGCCGGCTATCGCAACCTGTTCCGCGAGCTGCCGCCGGTGGTTCCGCAGGCCGGGCGGTAGTTTCGAGGTCCGGTAGTACCGTTTGCCCCGTCCGGGCTGGCGCGCTAAGGGTTTAATGAACGAGCGTTTATAGCGGGAGGAAGACGAGCATGGTCGGAATCGTGGCCTATGGAGCCTATGTGCCGCGCCTGCGCCTCAGCCGTCAGGCGGTGTACGACGCCAACAAGTGGTTCGCTGCGGGCCTGCGTGGCCTCGCCAAGGGCGAGCGCTCGATGGCCAACTGGGACGAGGACTCGATCACCATGGCGGTCGAGGCGTCGCGCGACTGCCTCTCGAGCCACAAGCCCGAGGACGTCCGCAACATCTACTTCGCCTCGACCACGCATCCATTCAAGGACCGGCAGAACGCAGGCGTGATCGGCACCGCGCTGTCGATCGAGCAGAACCTGTCGGCCTCCGATGTCGGCGGCTCGTTGAAGGCGGGCACGCAGGCACTGGTCGCCGGACTCAACGCCGTCAAGAACGGTGGCGCCTCGCTGGTCGCCGCCGCCGACAAGCGGATGGCCCGCGTCGCGTCGGCCAACGAGCTGAACTACGGCGACGGCGCCGCGGCGCTCCTGTGCGGCACCGAGAACGTGATCGCCAAGCTGGTCGGCCATCACTCCGTGTCGATGGACTTCGTCGACCACTTCCGCGGCGATGAGACCGACTTCGACTACGGCTGGGAAGAGCGCTGGATCCGCGACGAGGGCTACTCGAAGATCGTTCCGCCGGCGATCAAGGCGGCGCTCGCTGCCTGCAAGCTCAAGGGTAGCGATATCAGCCACTTCATCATGCCGAGCCTGATGCCGGCGGTGCCGAAGCAGATGGCCAAGATCTGCGGCATCGCCGAGGGCGCTGTGCGCGACATGATGGGCGCCACGCTCGGCGACACCGGTGCGGCCCACGCGCTGGTCCTGCTGGTCGATGCGCTCGAGACGGCCAAGGAAGGCGACAAGATCATGGTCGTCGCCTTCGGCCAGGGCGCCGACGTGCTGGTGTTCGAGGTCACGGCCGAGAACGCCAAGCTGCCCAAGCGCATGGGCGTGTCGGGCTGGATGAAGCGCCGGAAGGAGGAGAAGAACTACATGAAGTTCCTCGCCTTCAACGAGATGCTGCCGATCGAGAAGGGCATGCGCGCGGAGTTCGACAAGAAGACCGCCCTGTCGGTCCTGTGGCGCAAGCGCGACATGATCTACGGGCTGGTCGGCGGCAAGTGCAAGGTGTGCGGCACCGTGCAGTTCCCGCGCAGCCAGGTCTGCGTCAATCCGAACTGCCACGCGATCGACAGCCAGGAGCCGTATCGCATGGCCGGCCTCGAGGCGAACGTGATGTCGTTCACGGCAGACTCGCTGACCTATTCGCCGGATCCGCCGGCGTACTACGGCATGATCACTTTCCCCGAGGGCGGCCGCTTCATGGCCGACTTCACCGACAGCGACAAGGAACAAGTGAAGGTCGGCGCCAAGATGCGCATGACCTTCCGCATCCGCGACAACGACACGATGCGCGGCGGCTTCAAGCGCTATTTCTGGAAAGCCGCGCCGGTCTAGCTCTTTTTCCTCTCCCCCGTGGGGGAGAGGAGTATGATTTCGCCTAGAGTTTCCACCCCACGAAGGAGACCAACATGCCACGGGGTATCAAGGACAAGGTCGCAATTCTCGGAATGGGCTGCTCGAAGTTCGGTGAGCGCTGGGACAGCGGCGCCGAGGAGCTGATGCTCGAAGCGTACAAGGAAGCGATCGCCGACGCCGGCATCGATCCCAACCAGCTCAACGCGGCCTGGTTCTCGACCGCGATCGACGAGGTGCATGTCGGCAAGTCGGGCATCCCGATGTCGACCACGCTGCGCCTGCCCAACATCCCGGTGACGCATGTCGAGAACATGTGCGCGTCGGGCACCGAGGCCTTCCGTGGTGCGTGCTACGCCGTCGCCTCGGGCGCGGCCGACATCGCCATCGCGCTCGGCGTCGAGAAGCTGAAGGACACCGGCTACGGCGGCCTGCCGGGCGGCCGCGGCGGCCCGCTGCAGGCGCTGTGGAGCGCCAACGGCACGGCGCCGGGCAACTTCGCCCAGCTCGCCACCGCCTACATGACCGCGCACGGCGTCTCGGGCGAGGACCTCAAGAAGGCGATCGGCCACGTCTCGTGGAAGAGCCATCAGAACGGCGCCAAGAACCCCAAGGCGCATCTGCAGAAGGCGGTCGAGATGGACACCATCCTGAACGCGCCGATGATCGCCAGCCCGCTCGGCCTGTTCGACTGCTGCGGCGTGTCGGACGGCGCGGCCGCAGCTATAGTCACGACGCCGGAAATAGCCAAGGCGATGGGCAAGCAGAACATCGTCTCGGTGAAGGCGCTGCAGCTCTCGGTCTCGAACGGCTCGGAGTCGGGCCACAATTCGTGGGATGGCAGCTACTTCCACACCACGCGCATCGCCTCGAAGAAGGCCTATGAAGAGGCCGGCATCAAGGATCCGCGCAAGGAAGTCTCGATGTTCGAGGTGCACGACTGCTTCTCGGTGACCGAGCTGGTCACCATGGAAGACCTGCACATCTCCAAGCCCGGCGAAGGTTGGAAGGACGTGCTCGACGGCTTCTACGACGCCGACGGCAAGATCCCCTGCCAGATCGACGGCGGCCTCAAGTGCTTCGGCCATCCGATCGGCGCCTCGGGCCTGCGCATGCTCTACGAGATGTACCTGCAGTTCCAGGGCCGGGCCGGCGCGCGCCAGCTCAAGGACCCGAAGATCGGCATGACCCACAATCTCGGCGGCGCGCCGCGCGAGAACGTGTCGAGCGTCGCCATCGTCGGCCGCTACGAATAAGCAACGAGACGGACGACCCTCTCTCCGCCCGGCGGAGAGAGGGTTTTTCATTTGGGACGACAGGGGAGGACGCCCGTGCAAATCGACAAGAAGCACATCGGCCACGAGTTCAAAGCCTTCACCTCGGTCGCCGAGGCCGGCAAGCTGAAGCTGTTCTGCAAGGCCATCGGCGAGGAAGACCCGATCTACCAGGACGAGGAAGCGGCCAAGAAGGCCGGCTATCCGCGGATTCCGGTGTCGCCGACCTTCCTGCAGGCGCTGACCAACGACGATCCGGAGAAGGGCGGCCTGCTCAAGCTGATCAACGTCGACATCGGCCTGATCCTGCACGGTGAGCAGCATTACGACTACCTCGCGCCGGTGTTCGTCGGCGACAAGGTGACCTGCCAGCAGAAGATCGTCGACATCTACGACAAGAAGGGCGGCGCGCTGTGGTTCATCGTGTCGGAGACCGAGATGAAGAACGAGACGGGCAAGCTGGTGGCCAAGGCGACCGGCATCACCGTCGTGCGCAATCCCGATGCCGGCAAGAAGTGAGGAGGAGACCATGACCGCTG
>DASXQC010000381.1:0-1902 GCA_036493235.1 Reyranella sp. | reverse complement strand
GCTCACCGCAGCCACCGCACGACGCCGGCGACGCCGTCGACCGCGCATTGCGCGCCGTCGGGGATGGCGCGGGTGGCGTCGAGCACGCCCAGCACCATGGGAATGCCGCGCTCGCGCGCCAGCGACGCCAGATGCGAGGTCGAGCCGCCGAGTTCGGCGACCACGCCCGACACGCGATCGAGGATGTGGGTCAGCGACGGACCCGCCACCTTGGTCACGAGGATATCGCCCGGCGCGACACGCGCGAGTTCGCATTCGCAGTTGACGACGACGGCGCGGCCCGAGCCCCAGCCGATGCCGGCCGGATGACCGTTGAGGCCGGGATGCCGCAGCCAAATTTCATCCGGCACCACCGGCGCCTCGACGTGCAGCGGGCGCGACTGCAGCAGCTTGAAGCCGCGTTCGTCCATCGCCCATTCGATCTCGACCGGCGAGCCGGCGAGTTGCTCGCATTTGCGCAGCAGGCGGCCGAGCGTGACCGCCTCGCCCGGCGTCATGCACGGCTCGTTCACTTGATCTTGCGGCACAAGCTGCGGCGCGGACACGCCGTGATCGCAGGTGTCGCGGTGGCCTTTGCGGCCGGCGGCGACGGTGCGCAGGAAGCCGTTCTTCGACAGCACGACGCGATCCGGCACCACCTCGCCCTGCGCGATGGCGGAGCCGAGGCCCCAGGTGGCGGAGATCAACATCTGGCCTTCGGCAGTTTCGCTCAAGCCGCCGCCGGAGGCCTTTGCAGAGACCAGCGGCTGGATCAGCACGCCCATCGCCGTGTCGGCGGGCGACAGGCCGTGATTGTCCATGTAGCGGCGCGCATGCGAGGTCCACAGCGCCGCCCAGCAGGCGCGCACGGCGGTGAGGAACTCGGTTTCATCGGCGAGGCCGAGGAAGCTCTCGAACTGGCCGGCGAAATTGGCGCCTTTGCGATCCTCGATCAGCGCCGAGGAGCGCACCACGCCGAGCGGCGTTTCGCTCCGCTGCGCGCGCCAGGCCGCAAGCAGCGGCGCAAGGATGTCCGGCGCGATGTCTTTTTCGTAAAGCGCCAGCCGGATTTGCACCGACAGCTTGCGCGACGTCGGCAGGTCGCCCTCGTTGTATTGCCGCAGCAGATCGTCGATGCCGAGATGCTCGAACTGACGGCGATAGGCCGCGGCCGTGAGCGCAAAGCCGCCCGGCGTCGGCAGGCCGGCCTGCGTCAATGACGCAAGGTTTGCCGCCTTCGGCCCGACATTGTCGGGATCGATGGCGCGCGGGTCGCTGAGCGGGAGGATGAATTCGGACATTGCCGTCCTGATTGAGATCCCCGGGTCTCGCCTTCGGCTCGCCCGGGATGACGTCGGCTTAGGCCGACGTTACTTCACATGGTCCCCATAGCCCGGAATCGGATCGACGACGGTGATCTGCTTCACAGGGAAGTTCGACACGATCTCGATGTCGTTCTTGTGCACGATCAGCATTTCCTCGATGCGCACGCCGTATCGGTACTTCTTGCCGTGCTGGGTCTCGAGCGCGAAGGTCATGCCTTCCTGGATCTCGACCGGATGGTCGAGCGACCAGATGCGTGAGATCACCGGCGGGTCGTATTGCGCAAGGCCGAGGCCGTGGCCCCACAGGTTGGCGGCCGCCTGATCCTCGTCCTCGTAGCCCCAGGTTTCCATCGCGGAGGGCCACTTGAGCGCGATATCGCGCGTGGTGGCGCCGACCTTCACCGCGCCGATCGAGTCATACAGCCACTTGAGCGCGGTCGAATACGTCTCCTGCTGCTCTTTGCTCGGCTCCTTGCCGACACAGTAGGTGCGGTAATAGCAGGACTTGTAGCCGTTCCACGTCAGCGCGGCCAAATCCATGAACACGATGTCGCCGGGCTGGATGATGCGGTCGGAGAAGTTGCGCCAGTTCGGCCAG
>DASXQC010000380.1:0-2814 GCA_036493235.1 Reyranella sp. | reverse complement strand
GGCGTGGCAACGGCGGCGGCGCCTGATCGACACGATCGCCGACTGGCACGCGGTGAAGGATCGCCTGCCCTCGACGCTCGCCCACAACGACTTCAACCCGCGCAATGTCGGCTTTCGCGAAGACGTCCTGGTGCTCGATTGGGAGCTCGCGCAGCGCAACTCGGCGCATCGCGACATCGTGGAGTTCCTGACTTTCGCGCTTCCACCTGACGTCGACCGCCAGCGGGTCGATCGCCATGTCGAGACCCATCGTGCGGCGCTCGAGGCGCTTGGCGTCTCGACCGGCGTCGACCCCGACACGTGGCTCGAAGGCTTTCGCTGCGAGCTCAGGGTCGAGGCGATCGATCGCGCCGCCCTGCAGCTCCTGTTCGGCGCCAAGTTCCCGCTGCCCTACGTCGGGCGCATGAACGCCACCATCGAACGGCTGCTCGACCTGTACGAGTAGGGCTACTTCGTCAGCGGCGGCTCTGGCGACGCCGGCGGCGGTTGCTGCGGAGCCTGTGTCCGAGGCTGCTGCTGCACCGGTACCTGCTCGTAGCCCTTGGTGCGCATGCAGAACGAGGTCAACCGGCTCTCGATGAGGAAGCGATCATTGTCGGCGCGCATCGACCACCACAGGCCACTGTGGCGGCCGTAGCCCCAGCCCCATCCCGGGTTGCCCCAGCCCCACGGATAGTAATAGCGATTGGCTTCGATCTGCGCGGCGCCGCGGCATGCACTGAAGTCGGCCTGGACCAGCTGGTCGGTGGCGCCCGCCTTGTCCCAGCGCAGCGGCGTGCCGCACGCCGAGACGGCGAACATGAGCAGGAAAGGCACGACGCGACGCATGAGGGTGATATGGTCGTCGGCTAGAGCGATTTCCAATAGGACGGAACCGCTGCGGTTCCGTCCTATTGGAAATGCGCGCACGGGCGATGTTTGTTGCAGCAGGCATATTCGATCCGGCGAGCCGGATCGAATATGTTCTATGGCTGAATTGTGAAGGGAAGAGTCATGGCGCGTATCGCCGTCGGGGGATTCCAGCACGAGACCAACACCTTTGCGCCGCAGCAGGCGACCTGGGACGACTTCGTCCGCGCCGATGCGTGGCCGGGCCTGTTGCGCGGCCCCGAGATGATCGACGCGGTCGAGGGGTTCAATGTGCCGATCTCCGGCGCGGTCAAGCGGCTGGGCGAGCTCGGCCACGAGATCGTGCCGCTCGCCTGGGCTGCCGCGCCGCCCGCGTCTTATGTCACCGAGGACGCCTACGAGCGCATGTGGGCGATGTTCGACGAGGACCTGCACAAGAAGGGCCCATTCGATGCGATCTACCTCGACCTGCATGGCGCGATGGTCGCGGAGAACACGCAGGACGGCGAGGGCGAGTTGTTGCGCCGCATTCGCGGCATCGTCGGCGACACGCTGCCGATTGTGGCGAGCCTCGACTATCACGCGAATTTGACGCCGGAGATGGCGAAGCTGTCGACCGCGCTGGTCGGCTATCGCACCTACCCGCACATTGACATGGCGGTGACCGGCAAGCGCGCCGTCGAACTGCTCGACCGATTGCTCAAGGAGAAGCGGCCGGTCTATCGCGCCTATCGCCAGCTCGACTTCCTCATCCCGCTGGTCTGGCAGTGCACGTTCATCGAGCCGGCCAAGAGCATCTTCGATCTCGTGGGCGAACTCGAGGCCGGCGAGAAGAGCCACAACCAGGGCATCGTTTCGGTCACCCACACGCCGGGCTTCCCGCCGGCCGACATCGCCCAGTGTGGCCCGGCGCTGGTGGTGTATGGGCACGACAAGGAAGCAGTCGAAGCGGCCGCCGACAAGCTCGCCGCGGCGGTGAAGGCCCAGGAGAAGGCGTTCGACGGCGAGCTGCTCGACCCCGATGCGGCCGCGCAGCGCGCGATCGCGCTGTCGAAAACGGCGAAGAAGCCGATCGTGCTGGCCGACGTGCAGGACAATCCCGGCGCCGGCGGCACATCCGACACGGTCGGGCTGCTCGCTGCGCTGATGCGCAACAAGGCCAAGGGCGCGGTGATCGGCATGATCGTCGACGAGGAGGCGGCCAAGGCCGCCGTCGAGACCGGCGAAGGCAACGTCATGCGCCGCGGCATCGGCGCAGTCGTGGGCTACGCCGGCGAGACGCCGGTCGAAGCCGATTGGCGCGTGGTCAAGCTGGGCGATGGCAAGTTCAGGGGCACCGGGCCGTTCTACGGCGGCGCCAGGTTCCAGATCGGCCCGATGGCGCTGGTGACCGATGAAGCGAGCGGTGTCTCCGCCGTGCTCGCCAGTCGCCGCATCCAGGCGGCAGACCAGGAGATGTTCCGCCATGTCGGCGTCGAGCCCAGCAAGGTGCCGATCCTCGGCCTGAAGTCGACGGTGCATTTCCGCGCCGACTTCCAGCCGATCGCCGAGACGATCATCGTCGTGCAGTCGCCCGGCGCGCACATCACCGACCCCGTCGAGATGCCCTACAAGCACCTCCGCAAAGGCATGAAGCTCCGGCCTATGGGGCCGGTGTACAGCGGAAGCTGATGATCTTCTCTTCTACCTCTCCCGTCATACGGGGGAGGCCGGGAGGGGGAGAGCCGCAGACGAGGCGATCGCCGAGAAGAGATCATGATTCACGATCTCAAATTGGCCAAAACCGCGCGGTTGCCTTCCCCCACCTGTATCCTCCCCCGTATGTGTTTGGACCGGGGACATGGTGAACAGGTGTTCGGGGACATGGTGAACACGTTTCAGATTAGCGCAAGTTATGGAAGTCGATCGACTTCACTGCGACGTGTCGGAACACCAGGTCAAACAGGCCGTCGCGCTCGGTAGGTC
>DASXQC010000379.1:0-1598 GCA_036493235.1 Reyranella sp. | reverse complement strand
CGGCGGAACTTGCCGGGCGAGGATTCGAAGGCGCCGAGCTGCTCCCTGCCGCGCGTCCAGCGGAACGACTCGCGCGGCACGGCGGTCACCGAGGAGAAAGCGGAGCTGTGCGTCTTGCGGCAGGTCTGGCAGTGGCAGTGGCAGTGGATGATGCGGGCAAGCTCGGCATCCGCTTCGTAGGCGATGGCGCCGCACAGGCAGCTTCCGGTCAGCATGGGACCCTCCGTTTCAGGCTCTGAATATGCGGATTGTCTGGCTTCATAGAAATGGACACTATCTGAACTCAGTCTTCCAATTTCAGGAATAATCGATGGATCGTCTGGACGAGTTCGCGATCTTCGTGCGCATCGTGGAGGACGGCAGCCTGGCGCGGGCTGCCAGCCGGCTGCGCCGCTCGCCGCCGGCCGTGACGCGGGCGCTGGCCGCGCTCGAGGGCCGGCTGGGCGTCCGCCTGATCGACCGCACGACGCGCCGGCTGGCGCCGACCGAGGCGGGCCGCCTGCTCTACGAGCGGGCACGCGGCCTGTTGGGCGACTACGAGGCGGCGACGCTCGGCGTACGCGAGGCTCCGGTGCGCGGCCTGCTGCGGATCGGGGCTCCCGTCCTGTTCGGTCGCCGCCATGTCGCGCCGATCGTCACGGCCTTTCTCGACGCCCATGCCGATGCCGAGATCGAGCTGCTGCTGAACGACCGCAACGTCGATTTGATCGACGAATCGATCGACGTGGCGGTGCGCATCGGTGCCCTGGCCGATTCCGGCCTTAGCGCCCGTGCCGTCGGCGAGGTAAAGCGGCTCTGGGCCGCGAGCCCGGCCTATCTCGCGGCGCGTGGCTTGCCGCAGACGCCGCAGGATCTCGGGCGCCACGAGGCAGTGCTGGGCACCTTCCGGACGGCGGGCGACTGGACCTTCGTCCGGTCGCGGCGGCGCAACGGCGTGCGGGTCGCGGGACGGCTCAGGGTCGACGATGTGGAGACGCGCCTGCAGGCGGTGCTCGACGGCCGCGGCATCGGCCAGTTCCTGTCGTACCAGGTGGCCGACGCGCTGGGCGACGGCCGTCTGATCCGGCTGCTCCAGAGCTTCGAGCCGCCGGCGATTCCCGTGCATCTGCTGACCAAGGGCCGCGTCAACCGCGCGCCCAAGATCGAGGCCTTCCTCGGTTTCTCGGCCAGTCGCCTTCAGAGGGCGCTGGCCGAGATCCAGGAGGCGATCAGAACAGCCGCAGCACCACGAACAGGCCGGCGGCGAACAGCGTCGAGCCCAGGATCACGCAGGCCGGGAGGGTGAGCACCCAGGCCAGCAGGATGTTGCGCAGGGTCGCGGCCTGCAGGCCCGAGCGGTTGGCCGCCATCGTGCCGGCGATGCCGGACGACAGGATGTGCGTCGTGCTGACCGGCAGGCCGAAGCCGTCGGCCGCGCCGATCGTGACCATGGCGACGATCTCGGCCGAGGCGCCCTGCGCGTAGGTCAGGTGCGACTTGCCGATCTTCTCGCCGATCGTCACGACGATGCGCTTCCAGCCGATCATGGTGCCGAGGCCGAGCGCGACGGCGACGGCGATCTTGACCCACAGCGGGATGAAGTCGGTCAGCCCGACCAA
>DASXQC010000378.1:0-2363 GCA_036493235.1 Reyranella sp. | reverse complement strand
CGTCGACGCCAGCTGCCGCACGGACTTCACCATCGCCATGGCGACCAGCTTGCCGGTCTTGCGGTTCTCCTCGCTGACCGCGACGTCTTCCTTGAAGGTGAAATGGCCGAAGGCGCCGCGGGCTTCGAGCTCGACGATGTGCGTGGTGATGGTCGGATCGGCGACGATCACCACGCGGGTGCGGTCGAGGCCGATGCCGGCGATCGCGGCGGCGGCGGAAATGTTGACGTTCTGCGGATAGAGCCGCGCGCCCTCGCGCACCGGGCCGTCGAATACGATCTTCGGCTCGGTGAGCGCGTCGAGGTCGCAGAGCGTCTCGGCGATCGTGCCTTTCCAGGCGGACGGGTCCTTGCGCACCGTGACGGAGACGCTGTCGAGCCCGCCGACCGCGGTGCCGCTCAGGATATCGAGTGCGCCGATACCGGCCGAGGGCAGGATCAGGCGGCGGCCATTCGCTTTGGCGGCGGCAAGCAGGCGGTCGAACAACGCATCGTCGGTGAAGGCGCCGACGGACGTGACGAGCAGATCGGCGCCGCTGTCGAGCACCCGCTGGCCATGCGCCCGCACGGCCTCGTGGCCCGCGCATTCGGCGACGGCGTCGAATCGGTGGGCGAAGAAGCGCTCGGGATCGTGGGTCAGCCGGCCCCCTTGGCGCTGATCTGGGCGCGGCCGTTTCACCAGCACCGAGACCAGCTCGATGTTCTCCAGCCCGGCCGCCTCGATGTGTTTGCCGATGGCGCCGTAGCCGATGAGACCCAGTCTCACGTGAGACGCTGCTCGACCCAGCGCGCCCAGGCGATCAGCTTGTCGTCATCGCGGTGTGGCCCCACGACCTGCACCGACAAGGGCAGGCCGAACGGTCCGGTATTGAAGGGCAGGGCGACGCAGGGCGAACCAAGGAACGTCCAGAACCGGTTGAAGATCGGATCGCCGGTGTGGCCGAGACCGGCCGGCGCCTCGCCCCGCGCTGACGGCACCAGCAGGACGTCGAACTTGTCCCACACCTCGGCGAGGTCGGACTGCGCGCGGGCGCGGCGCTTCTTCGCGTCGGCCATCTGCGGGCGGGTCACCGCGTCGCCGGTTTCCAGCGCGGCCGTCAGGCCGGGCGAGATCAGCCGCGGGAAGCGCTCGCGCTCCGTGGCGTAGTAGATCGTCGCTTCCTTGGTCATGACGCGGTTGTGCGCCTCGATCAGCCGATCCCAGCTCTCCGGCATCTCCCATTCGCGCACCTTGGCGCCGGCCGCGCGCAGGGTCTTGGCGGCCGCCTCGATGTTCTTTCGATTGTAGGGATCGGCCATCTCCCACCAGCGGGTGCGGCAGAGGCCGATGCGCGGTGCCTCGCCCCGGGCCGGCGGATCGGCTGGTTCGTGGCCGTAGGCCGCGCGCACCAGCGCGAGGTCGTTGGCCTCGCGGGCGAAGAAGCCCAGCGTGTCGAGGCTCCTGGCATAGGTCTTCACGCCGGTGAGGTCGGCCCAGCCGTAGGTGCCCTTGTAAGCCACCACGCCGTTGAACGCGCCCGGCCGGATCACCGAGCCCGAGGTCTGCGTGCCGTAGCCGATCGGCGCCATGAAGTCGGCGACCGCCGCGGCCGAGCCTGACGAGGAGCCGGCCGGCGTGTGGCGCAGATTGTGCGGGTTGTGCGTCTTGCCGGCATGGCCGCCGGCGAACTCGGTGGTCACCGACTTGCCCAGCATGATCGCGCCCGCCTGCACGAGCTGTGTGACGCAGGCGGCGTCGCGGCCGGCCATCCGGTCGCGATAGATCGGCGAGCCGCAGGTGGTCGGCAGGACCTTGGTGTCGATGATGTCCTTCACGGCCAAGGGGATGCCGTGCAGGGGCCCGACCGGCCGGGCGCGCTTGTCGAGCATGTCGGCCCGTTTGCGGGCGCCCTCGGCGTCGATCGCCTCCCAGGCATGGACCTGGCCCTCGCGGGCGTCGATGCGGTCGAGGCAGGCCTCCACCAGATCGCGCGCTTTCAGACGCTTGTCGGCCATCTGTTTGACCGCGTCGCTGGCCGACAATTTATTGGGCGATCTCGCCATGGGTATTTCCCCTCCTGGTCGAATGACGGCAAAATGTACCCCATGACCATTCCCTTCGCCGTCCGTAAAATCGGGCACGCCGTGATCTTCGTTTCGGATATCGAACGCTCGAAGCGCTTCTACACCGAGGTGCTGGGCTTCCAGGTCTCCGACGTCTACGACGGCTCGATGATGCCAGGTGGCATGGTGTTCCTGCGCTGCAACGGCGATCACCATTGCCTCGCCCTGGTCGGCGACAAGGGCGATGCCGCCAACGGCAAGAGCCTGCATCACATCGCCTTCGAGCTCGCCACGATCGACGAGGTGATCCGCGCCCGCGAC
>DASXQC010000377.1:0-3099 GCA_036493235.1 Reyranella sp. | reverse complement strand
TCACGCCCACGAAGATTCGGCCGTCGAACCGGGCATCGTGACTCTGGAAGGCCCGGTAGCAGGCTTTGCGATCCAGTATTTCCATGCCGTCCAAGATGAGCCGGTCGGCCGGTGGCTGCTGGCGGTTTTCGGACATCATTGAATGACCCTCATTTCCTCCTCTGCCCGCACCTCTTCATCCTCCCCGTGATACGGGGGAGAATACAGGAGGGGGCGAGCCACCAGTTTGTCGGTGTCCCTTTCGGATCATGACTCATGATCTCATCCCGGTAACAGCGGGCTTGTTGCCTTCTCCCTCCCGGCCTCCCCCCTAGAACGGGGGAGATGGGTTTGAGGGGGGTGGTTGGGTCAGTGAATCTCCAAGGATAGCGGCGAAATCGTGTCGCCGGGGCGCTGGGCGTAGTCAAGCTTGGGCGTGTCGCGGATCATGCGGGCCTGCGCCTCGGCGACCTTCTCCATCGCGGCCTTCGGATCGAGATGCACCGGCTCGCCGTCCTTCAATACGACTTCGCCGTCGACCAATACCGTGCGCACCGCGCGGTCGGCGGCGTGGAACACGAACGAGCGCAGCGGATCGCGAACCGGCTGCATCAGCGGATGGTTTGTGTCGGCCAGCACGATGTCGGCCGCCATGCCCGGCGCCAGCGCACCGATGTCGTCGCGACCGAGCGCCGCCGCGCCGCCGAAGGTTGCCGCCTCGAAGGCGCCGGCGGTGTCGAGGCTGCGGATGTCCTCGCTCATCAGCCGGCCGGCAACGATCGCCAACCGCATCTCCTCGATCAGGTTGTGCGGCGCGCAGTCGGTACCGAGGCCGACATTGATACCGCGCGCGCGATAGCGGCCGACATGGTCCATCGCCAGCCCGTAGCGCGCGAAGGGCTGCGGGCAGTGCGCGACCGAGGTGCCGGACTCGGCGATCAGGTCGAGATCCTTACGGGTGTGCCAGTTTATCTGCGGATGGTCGTCGAGCAGGATGCAGTGCGCGAGCACCGTGTCGTTCTTCAGCAGCCCGTTCTGCGCCGCCCATTGCACCGGCGTGAGATTGTGCCGGCGGATCATCTCGCGCACCTCGACCACCGACTGGCCGATGTGCGTCGAGAACCGCCGGCCCGACTCGTCGGCATGCTTGCGGCCGGCGGCGAACAGCTCGGGCGTGACCGTGTCGATCTGCGCCGGGAAGACCATCGCATCGAGCCGGCGCGAGTTGTGCGCCTCTGCGTCGGCCATCACGCGCTGGGCCTTTTCGAACTCGGCCAGCCCGCGCGCCTCGTCCCACTTCCAGGTCACCGTCTGCGGCGCGCTCATGCCCCAACGCGCAGAGGCGAAAGTCGGCGCCGCATAGAAGCGCATGCCCGAACGCGCCATGGTTTCGAGCCAGCCGTCGAACGGCACGGTGACGTCGGTTGCCGTGGTCGTGCCGGCTCGCAGCATCTCGGAGTAGGCGAGCGTCGCGCCGCCTTCGCGTCCGTCGTCCGGCACCCGAAACGCCTGCAGGCGCTCCATCAGACCGGTCATCTGCTGCTCGGGCACGCCATGATCTTCGCGCACGCCGCGATAACTGGGTTCGGTAGATGGATGGGAATGGATGTTGATCAGGCCGGGCAACGCCAGCATGCCGCTGCCGTCGATCACGTCCTCGCCGGGACCTGTGGGCCGCGCACCGGCCGGCGTGATCTCGGTGATCTTGCCGTCCTTCAGATGAAGGTCGACAGTGCGGCGATAGACATGGCGCCGGTGATTGCCGTCGCGTACGACGGCCCAGGAAAGATTGCGAATCGAATTGGGCATGGCTGTTGCATAGTCGCCGAGCGACGGAGGGAGAACAAGCGTATGCGGATGTTGTTTCGGGTGCTGGCCACGATGGCGGCACTGCTGACGGCCAATGGGGCGTCGGTAAGCGTGGCGTCGGCGCAGACGACGCTCAAGGTCGTGATGCTGTCGGATCTCAAGATCCTCGATCCGATCTGGACCACTGCCTATATCGTCCGCGACCACGGCTACATGATCTACGACACGCTGCTGGCGCTCGACGCCAAGCTCGCGATACAGCCGCAGATGCTCGATTCGTGGAAGGTGAGCGACGACAAGCTCACCTACACCTTCATCCTGCGCGACGGGCTGAAGTTCCACGACGGTGCGCCGGTCACGGCGGAGGACTGCGTCGCCTCGCTCAAGCGTTGGGGCGCGCGCGATGCGATGGGCCAGAAGCTCATGCAGTTCACCAAGGAGATGACGGTCGTCGATCCCAAGACCTTCACGCTCACCCTGAAGGAGCCGTACGGCATGGTGCTGGAATCGCTCGCCAAGCCGAGCTCCTCGGTACCGTTCATCATGCCCAAGCGGATCGCGGAGACGCCTGCAGACAAGCAGATCACCGAGTTCGTCGGCTCCGGTCCGTTCGTGTTCAAGAGGGATCTGTGGCGGCCGGGCGACAAGGTCGTCTACGAGAAGTTCGCCGACTACAAGCCGCGCAATGAGCCTCCGTCGGGCCTGGCCGGCGGCAAGCGCGTCTACGTCGACCGCGTCGAATGGGTCGTGCTGCCCGACGCGCAGACCGCGGTGAACGCGCTGCTGGCGGGCGAGATCGACATGATGCAGCAGCCGCCGTTCGACATGCTGCCGCTGCTCGAGAGCAGCAAGGACATCAAGGTCGTCGACCTCAACACGCTCGGCACACACTTCGCCTTCCGCTTCAACACCCTGCACAAGCCGTTCGACGATCCGCGCATCCGCCAGGCGGCGCTCTATGCGCTCAGCCAGAAGGACTCGCTGCAGGCGGGCGTCGGCAACCCGAAGTACGAGAAGGAGTGCAAGGACCTGTTCGGCTGCGGCACGCCGAACAGCAGCATCAAGGGCTGGGACGACAAGCTGAACGGCGACGCCGCCAAGTCGAAGGAGCTGCTGAAGGCGGCCGGCTATGACGGCACGCCGATCGTGCTGCTGCATCCGACCGACCTTGCCGCCGGCGTGACCGCGCCGGTCGCCAAGGCCAACCTCGAGCGCGGCGGCTTCAAGGTCGACATGCTGGACATGGACTGGCAGACGCTGCTGTCGCGCCGCTCGCGCAAGGAAGCGCCGTCGGCCGGCGGCTGGTCGGCG
>DASXQC010000376.1:0-3188 GCA_036493235.1 Reyranella sp. | reverse complement strand
GAGGCGCTCGATCTCCTGAAGGTCGAGCGCATCGACCACGGCAACCGCGCGCTGGACGACGCCGAGCTCGTCGCCCGCATCGCAGCTGAGCAGGTGCCGCTGACGGTCTGTCCGCTGTCGAACCTGCGGCTGTGCGTCGTGCCCGACCTCAAGGATCATCCGCTGCGCCGCATGCTCGACGAAGGCCTGATGGCGACGATCAACTCGGACGATCCGGCCTACTTCGGCGGCTACATGAACGAGAACTTCGCCGCTCTGTCGATGCCGCGGGCGGACATGCTGACCCTCGCGCGCAATGGCTTCCGCGCCGCGTTCTGCGATGAAGCCACCAAGCAACAGCATCTCAAGGCGCTGGATGACTACGGCCTATCTGGCGCCTGAGGGCCTCGAGCTGAAGCTCAAGGAGGAGTTGAGGCGTGCCGGCGTGACGGTGCAGGCCGAGCATGGCCGACTGCTGATCGCCGATCAGGCTGTGCCGGCTGCCTGGGCGGCCAACATCTGGCACGACTGCATCGAATGGCCGGTGGCCTCGATCGGCACGGCCGCCAGGGGTTTGCGCGACATCCAGCGCAATTGGGCAATGTATGCGCCGTTACATCACCGCCGCGCCGCGCTGATCCAGGAGCGGCTGCCGCACGTCTCGGCCAAGCCGATCGTCTTTCCGATGGCCGCACCCACCGCGCCGCTCGGCTCGTGGACCTTGCTCGCGCCCGATCGGCTGCTGGCGGCGGCGCATTGCTCGTCGCCCTTTCCCAACGGCGAGGTGCAGTTCGTCGAGGACAAGACCGGTCCGCCCAACCGTGCCTATCTCAAGCTCTGGGAGGCGTTGGTCCGGCTGCGCCGCTGGCCGCAGCCGGGCGAACGCTGCCTCGATCTCGGCGCGTCGCCGGGCGGCTGGACCTGGGTGCTGGCAAACCTCGGCGCGAACGTGATCGCCATCGACAAGGCGCCGCTCGATCCGCGCATCGCCGCGATGCTGGGCGTTGCTTGGCGCGGCGAGAGCGCGTTCGCCCTGGAGCCCGAAAGCATCGGCCCAGTCGACTGGCTGTTCTCCGACATCATCGCCTATCCGGCGCGGCTGCTGCGGCTGGTCGAGCGTTGGCGGGCGTCGGGGTTGGTGAAGAACTTCGTCTGCACGATCAAGTTCCAGGGCGAGACCGATCACGAGGGCGCCGCTGCTTTCGCGGCAATCCCCGGTGCGCAGGTCCTTCACCTGCACCAGAACAAGCACGAGCTGACGTTCATGCTGACCGACGGCTCATGAAGCCTCGCGCCAGGGCTCCCGTCGCAGGAAGGCCGCGACATGCGCGCGGAAGCCGTCGATGAACTGGCGCGTCAGGACGGATGTGCGCTGGGCGGCCGGATAGAGCGCGGCATATTCGAACTCGATGTGCGGCTCGAACGGCCGGACCACGATGCCGCGTGTGCTGTATTCGGAGGCGGTGAAGGGCTCGCAAAGCGAGACCCCCGCGCCGGACGCGACGAGCGAGCAGGCGATCTCGGAGAGCGGTGTCTCGATCCGGAGGATGCGCTCTACGGCGTGCTCGGCGAACACCCGGTCGATCCGGAAGCGCGAGAGCGAGGAATGGCCGAGCGACACGAAGCTCTCGCCGGCGAAATCCGCAGGGTGCAGCCGCTTCTTGCGCGCCAGGCGATGGCCGCGCGGCAGCACGGCGACGTAGGGCGCGGCCGGCATGCGCTCGGTCTGGACCGCGGCATGCTCGAGCGAGGACTCGGCGAAGCCGAGATCGCTCTGACCCTGCGCGACTGCGGCGACGACGGCATGGGAGACGAGGCCGGACACGCCGAGGTCGAGCTTGGGGCGCTCGGCGGCGAACTGGCCGGCGAAGCGTGGCAGGAAGCCGTTTGCGAGCGCGGGCAGGGCGGCGATGCGCAGGAACCCGGCGCGGCGCGTGCGCAGCTCCGTCGCCGTCTTGGCGATACGGTCGAGGCCGACGAAGGCGCGCTCGACCTCGGCATAGAGCGAGAGCGCGTCGCTGGTCGGCACGAGCCGGGTGCCGCGGCGCTCGAACAGGGAGAGGCCGAGATCCTCCTGGAAGTCGCGGATCATGCGGCTGACCGCGGGCTGGCTGATGTTGAGGAGATTGGCGGCCGCGCCAACGCCGCCGGTCAGGATGAGGGCGCGAAAAGCCTCGATTTGACGGGGATTCAGGCCTCGCATCTTTGATCATAATATTCTGTTATGAATCTGGCGGCAAAATCGAATTTGACGCCGCCTCAGCACCTCGAAAACATGATGAGCAAGGAATACTGGAAAGGGAGAGGCTCATGATCCGTCCGGCGCGCTGGAGCGCACTCTTAGGCATGGCCCTGCTGGCCGGCCCGCTGCCGGCGATGGCCCAGCAGAAGCTGACCGTCGCGGCCTATGGCGGCGTGTGGGACAGCCATCTGCGCGAGAAGGTGTTCCCCGACTTCGAGAAGAAGCACAACGTCAAGATCGACTATGTTGCCGGCAATTCGACCGACACCTTGGCCAAGCTGCAGGCGCAGAAGAGCAACCAGGTTATCGACGTCGCCATCATGGACGACGGCGTGATGTATCAGGCGATCCAGCTCGGCTTCTGCACGCCGATCCAGGGCATGGACAAGAGCGAGCTCTATCCGGCCGCCTTGTTCAAGGACGACAAGGCGGTCGCGGTCGGCCAGACCGGCACCGGCTTCATGATCAATACCAAGGTCTTCAAAGACAAGGGCTGGGCCACGCCGACCTCGTGGAACGACCTCAAGAATCCCAAGTTCAAGAAGCAGCTCGTGATCCCGCCGATCAACAACACCTACGGGCTCTACACGCTGATGATGTACGCCCGCATGAACGGCGGCGGCGAGAAGAACATCGATCCCGGCTTCAAGGTGATGAAGGAGCAGATCAATCCCAACGTGCTGGCCTATGAGCCGTCGCCCGGCAAGATGACCGAGCTGTTCCAGTCGGGGCAGGGCACGATCGCGGTGTGGGGCACCGGCCGCGTGCAGGCCTTCGCCAACACAGGTTTCCCGGTCGATTTCATCTATCCCAAGGAGGGTGCGCCGATCCTGCTCGCCTCGGCCTGCGTCGTCGCCAAGCCGACGGTCAATCCGCTGGCCAACGAGATGATCAAGACGATGGTCTCCGCCTCGGTGCAGACCGGCATGGCCAAGGACATGGGCAACGGCCCGGTCAACACCAAGGT
>DASXQC010000375.1:0-4207 GCA_036493235.1 Reyranella sp. | reverse complement strand
TGCTTCTACGGCATCGACACGCCGGACAAGGACAAGCTGCTGGCCTCGCGCTACGACGTCGCCGGCATGGCGAAGTTCATCGGCGTCGACTCGCTCGCCTTCCTGTCGATCGACGGCCTCTACCGCGCCATGGGCATCCCGGGCGGCCGCGACGCGCGCAACCCGGGCTTCTGCGACGCCTGCTTCACCGGCGACTATCCGATCTCGCTCGACGACGTGATCGGCGCCGAGGATCGCCAACTCTCCCTGCTCGTCGAGCCGGCTTAGAGTCATGACTGGGAGCGCGGCACTCCAGTGCCGCATCTTCTTTGTCGCAACAGCGCATGAGCGCCACTGGAGTGGCGCGGTCCTAGCACCATGAGACTCAAAGGTCGCATCGCCCTCATCACCGGCGCGTCGCGCGGACTTGGCGCGGCAGCGGCCATGGCCTTTGCCAAGGAAGGCGCGCACTGCATCCTGGTGGCGCGCACCGTCGGCGGCCTCGAGGCGGTCGACGACAGGATCAAGGCGCTGGGCAACGAAGGCGCGACCCTGGTGCCGCTCGACGTCACCGACGGCCCCGGCATCGACCGCATGGGGGGCGCGCTCTACGAGCGCTTCGGCAAGCTCGACATCCTGGTCGGCAATGCCGGCCTGCTCGGCCAGCTCTCGCCGATCGGCCACATAGAACCGGCGATCTTCGAAAAAGTGATGGCAGTCAACGTCACCGCCAACTGGCGCCTGATCCGCTCGCTCGATCCGCTGCTGCGCCAGTCCGACGCCGGGCGCGCGATCTTCATGACCTCGGGCGTCAGTCGCCGCGTGATCCCCTACTGGTCGCTCTACGCCACCAGCAAGGCCGCGCTCGACATGCTGGTCAGCACCTACGCCGCCGAATGCGCGGACTCGAGCGTGCGGGTGAACCTGTTCAATCCCGGCCCGACGCGCACCGGCATGCGTAAGGAAGCCTTCCCGGGAGAAAATCCCGAGACGCTGCCGCCGCCCGAGGCGCACGCCGAGAGACTGATCCAGCTCGCCCTGCCGTCGTGCACGATGAACGGCGAGTGGGTCGCGGGCGACGCCACCGTTTAAGCCGTTTTCACCGTTTTCTGCCAACCTCACCGTTTGCTGCTCCTGTCGCTGCGGACGTGTATCCGCGCGAGCAGCTTAAGCAGGATCGAGGCGCGAACCCTATTACGGGCAATGGCCGCGATTTTCGGGCAGCAACATCAATGCCGACTCACGTTCCATTGCCCATAGCGACACTCGAACGCGAGGCGTTATCCACAGGCTTTCGGCGCCCTTACCGGCGGGTTTTGGCGCGGCTCGTGTAGGGGTTCTTCGGCTTGCGCATGGTGAGGCGGATCGGCACGCCGGGCAGGCCGAAATCGTCGCGCAGGCGGTTGATCAGGAAGCGCAGGTAGCCGTCGCCCAGTTCGTCGGGCTGGCCGACCGACAGGATGGTAGGTCTCGAACACCTTCGGCATCAGGCGATCCATGCCGCGGCCGTTCAGCGCCGAGATGCCGACGATCGGCGCGTCCTTCACCTGCGCGAACGAGGCCTCGAGCCGGTCGCGCAGCTTGCGCCACTGCTTGCTCGCCTGGCTGCGGTCCTCGGCCGGGAGATTGGTCTTGTTGACCGCGATCACCACCGCGCGGCCCTCCTCGATCACGCGGCCGGCGACGGTGAGGGAGACACCCGACCGCGCTTAGCGCTGCGGCTTGGCGCGGCTCGCGTAGGGGTTCTTGGCCTTGCGCATGCTGAGCCGGATCGGCACGCCGGGTAAGCCGAAATCGTCGCGCAGGCGATTCACCAGATAGCGGACGTAGTCCTTGCCGAGCTCGTCGGCCTGGCTGGCGGACAGGATGAAGGTCGGCGGCCGCGTCTTGATTTGGCTCATGAAGCGCAGTCGGATGCGGCGGCCCTTGGCGAGCGGCGGCGGATGCAGCACTTCCATCTCGCGTAGCCAGCGATTGAGCTTGGGGGTCGGGACGCGCTTGTTCCAGATGTCGTAGATCTCCATGACCTTGGGCATCAGCCGCTCGACGCCGCGCCCGGTCAGCGCCGAGAAACCGACGATCGGCACGTCCTTGACCTGCGCGAACGACGCTTCGAGCCGGTCGTTGAGGTTGCGCCACGCCTTGCTCGCCCCGCCACGCTCGACTTCCAGGAGATCGGTCTTGTTGACCGCGATCACCAGCGCACGTCCCTCGTCGACGACCCTTCCGGCCACGGTGAGGTCCTGCTTCTCGGCCATGTCGGCGGCATCGAGCACGACCACGACGACGTCGGCGAGACGGATGGAATCGAGCGTATCGGCTACCGAGGCCTGTTCGAGGCGGTGATCGATACGGCTGCGGCGGCGCAGGCCGGCGGTATCGATCAGGCGGATCTTGCGGCCGCGCCATTGCCATTCGACGCGGATCGCGTCGCGCGTGGTGCCGGCCTCGGGCGCGGTCAGCACGCGCTCCTCGCCGACCAGACGGTTGAGAAGCGTCGACTTGCCGACGTTGGGGCGGCCGACGATGGCCAGCATCAGCGGGCGCTTGGCCGCCGCCGCGGCAGCGGCCTCGGCGTATTTCTCGCTCACCGCTTCGGGGACTTCTTCCTCTGCGTCCTCGTCCTCCGGCTCCATCGCGGGGATCAGGCGCGCCATCGCCTCGTGCAGGTCGCTCAGTCCTTCGCCGTGCTCGGCCGAGACAGGGATCGGCTGGCCGAAGCCCAGCGCGTGCGCCTCGGCGAGCCCATTCTGGCCAGCGCGTCCCTCGCACTTGTTGGCGACGACGATCACCTTCTCGTGCCGCTTGCGCAGCCAACCCGCGAAAGCCTCGTCGAGCGGGAGCACGCCCGCCCGCGCGTCGATCAGGAACAGCACGGCGTCGACCGTATCGATGGCGCGCTCGGTGAAGCGGCGCATGTGGCCTTCGAGCTTGGGGATGTCCGAGGTTTCCCAGCCGGCGGTGTCGAGCAGCGTGAACTTGAGGTCGCCGAGCTGCGCCGGGCTCTCGCGCACATCGCGCGTCACGCCCGGCGTGTCGTCAACGATGGCGTGGCGCTTGCCGACCAGGCGATTGAACAGCGTCGACTTTCCAACATTCGGCCGCCCGACGATGGCGACCCGGGAGACAGCGCGCTCGGCCGTGTCGTCAGCGGAGCGCAATGAGCCTGCCCGAATCGGCGAGGATGTAGATGGTGCGGTTGGCGATCACCGGCGCCAGCCGCATCGGCTCGTGCAGCTCGAGCTTGCCGGTCACCTCGCCGGTGTAGGGCGAGAGCGCCAGCAATTCTCCGGTCGAGCCGCCGATCAGCAGCCGGTCGGAGGCCAGCACCGGGCCCGACCACTGGATCGGATCGCGACGCTTCTCGTCCACATACTGCGTGAGCGGCGTCACCCACTTCACCTTGCCGGTGGCGCGCTCCAGCGCCGCGACGTCGGCGCCGCTGGTGACGACGAAGATGAAGCGGCCGGCCACCCACGGCGTCTGGCTGCCGCCGACATTGCGTTCCCAGATGCGCTGGCCGGCGCGCAGGTCGATCGCGGCGATCGTGCCGGCCGAGCCCATGGCGATCACCAGGTCGCGGTCGATCACCGGCCGGCCACGAATGTCGGCCAGGTTGCCGAAAGCGCGCGATTCGCGGCGCGGACCGACCAGCGATTCGTTCCACACCGTGCGGCCGTTCTCGGCGCGCAGCTGGACCAGCTCGCCGGAGCTAAACGGCGCCACGATGACGTCCGCCGCACCGGCCGCGCTGTTGCCGCCGACATAGCCCGCGACCTCCTGCAGGCCGGTGAAGCTCCACAGGTCCGAGCCGTCGATCGCGGCCATGGCATGCAGCTTGTTGTCGATCGAGATCGAGAACACGCGGTCGTCGAACACCAGCGGGGCGCCGCGGACCGGTGCGCTCACCGTCGAGTTCCAGATCTCATGGCCGTCATTGGGATCGAGGCAGAAGACGTTGGCGAAGCCCGTGGTCACGAACAGCTTGCCGCCGTAATAGGCCACGCCACCGCCGAACTCGTTGCTGTCGCGCGCCTTGTCGGCGGGCTTCAGCGTGACGCTCCAGATCCGCCCGCCGGTGTTGGCATCGAACGCCGACACGGTGCTCTCGGCGTCCTTGGCGAACACCTTGCCCTCGGCCACCACCGGCGGCGCGGTCAGGATGCGCGACGAGGACGTGCCCGAGCCGACATCGGCGGTCCACAGCACCTGCGGCGAAGCGCCGATC
>DASXQC010000374.1:0-10325 GCA_036493235.1 Reyranella sp. | reverse complement strand
GTCGTGATGATCGTGCTCACCAAGTTTCTCGCAGTGCTCTTTGGCCTCGGCGCCATCGTGGCCATCCTGCGCATCGGTTTCGGAGGCTAGAAATGCCCGACGGCAGTAGCGTCAAGAACGACGGCAACACACCTGGCACCTTCAACATCGGTGGCCGTGCCTACACCGTGATCGATCACGAGTACGACGTCGTCGTCGTCGGCGCCGGCGGCTCGGGCCTGCGCGCGACCTTCGGCATGGCCAGCAAGGGCTACAAGACGGCCTGCATCACCAAGGTCTTCCCGACCCGCAGCCACACCGTGGCGGCGCAGGGCGGCATCTCGGCGGCGCTCGGCAACATGGGCCCCGACGACTGGCGCTGGCACATGTACGACACGGTCAAGGGCTCCGACTGGCTGGGCGACCAGGACTCGATCGAATACATGTGCCGCGACGGCATTCCCGCGATCATCGAGCTCGAGCATTTCGGCGTGCCGTTCTCGCGCACGCCCGAGGGCAAGATCTACCAGCGCCCGTTCGGCGGCATGACCACCGACTACGGCAAGGGCATCGCCCAGCGCACCTGCGCCGCGGCCGATCGCACCGGCCACGCCATCCTGCACACGCTCTACCAGCAGTCGCTCCGGAACCACGCCGAGTTCTTCATCGAGTATTTCGCGCTCGACCTGATCATGGACGAGGGCGTGTGCCGCGGCGTGATGGCCTGGAACCTCGACGACGGCACGATCCATCGCTTCCGCGCCCAGCGCACGGTGCTGGCGACCGGCGGCTACGGCCGCGTCTATGCCACGGCGACCTCGGCGCACACCTGCACCGGCGATGGCGGCGGCATGGTGCTGCGCGCCGGCTTGCCGCTGCAGGACCTCGAATTCATCCAGTTCCATCCGACCGGCATCTACGGCGCGGGCTGCCTGATCACCGAGGGCGTGCGCGGCGAGGGCGGCTACGTCACCAACGCCAGCGGCGAGCGCTTCATGGAGCGCTACGCCCCGTCGGCCAAGGACCTCGCCTCGCGCGACGTCGTCAGCCGCTCGATGACCATCGAGATCCGCGAAGGCCGCGGCTGCGGCCCCAACAAGGACTACATCGAGCTGCACGTCGAACATCTCGACCCGAAGGTGATCCACGAGCGCCTGCCCGGCATCGCCGAGACCGCGCGCATCTTCGCCGGCGTCGACGTCACGCGTCAGCCGATCCCGATCCTGCCGACCTGCCACTACAACATGGGCGGCATCCCGGCGAACTATCACTGCGAGGTCATGACGGTGAAGGACGGCGATCCGTACCACGCCGTGCCGGGCCTGATGGCGCTGGGCGAGGCGGCCTCGGTCGGCGTGCACGGCGCCAATCGCCTGGGCTCCAACTCGCTGCTCGAGCTGGTCGTGTTCGGCCGCTCCGTCGCCAACCGCGTCGCCGAGCAGATCAAGCCCGACGAG
This sequence comes from Reyranella sp., assembly GCA_036493235.1. Classification (GTDB taxonomy): domain Bacteria; phylum Pseudomonadota; class Alphaproteobacteria; order Reyranellales; family Reyranellaceae; genus Reyranella. The sequence goes on along the minus strand of DASXQC010000374.1, from coordinate 8,889 downwards.
ACGCACAAGGACATGAAGCAGGCCGGCGAGGAGGCGATCGCGCGCCTCGACAAGCTGCGCCACGCCAACGGCGGCACGCCGACCGCCGAGCTGCGCGCGCTGATGCAGAAGACCATGCAGAACGATTGCTCGGTGTTCCGCACCACCAAGAGCCTGGCCGAAGGCTGCGCCAACATGGACAAGGTGTTCGCCGGCAAGAGCGACATCAAGGTCAAGGACCGCTCGATGATCTGGAACTCCGACCTGATGGAGACGCTGGAGTTCGAGAACCTGATCGCGCAGGCGATGGGCACGATCTACTCCGCCGCCAACCGTCACGAGAGCCGCGGCGCGCATGCGCACGAGGACTACCCGGAGCGCGACGACAAGAACTGGCTGAAGCACACCGCGGTGTGGGTCGACGATGCGACGGGCAAGACCCGCATCGACTATCGCCCGGTCAACCTCCAGCCGATGAGCAACGACGTGCAGTCCTTCCCGCCGAAGGCCCGCGTGTACTGAGATCAAGGAACGATAGATGGCCGAGTTCACCCTGCCCGCCAACTCCAAGGTCGGCGTTGGCGATACCTACAAGGCGCCTGCGGGCGCCAGCAAGATCAAGACCTTCAAGGTCTATCGCTGGACGCCGGACGACGGGAAGAACCCGCGACTCGACACCTACGAGGTCGACCTCGCGACCTGCGGGCCGATGATCCTGGACGCGCTGATCAAGATCAAGAACGAGGTCGACAGCTCGCTGACCTTCCGCCGCTCCTGCCGCGAGGGCGTGTGCGGCTCGTGCGCGATGAACATCGACGGCACCAACACGCTCGCCTGCACCAAGTACATCGACGACGTGAAGGGCGACATCAAGATCTACCCGCTGCCGCACATGCCGGTGGTCAGGGACCTGGTGCCGGACCTCACCGTGCCGTACGCGCAGCTCGCCTCGATCGAGCCGTGGCTGAAGTCGACCACCCAGCCGCCGACTCGCGAGCGCCTGCAGTCGCCGGAGGAGCGCGCCAAGCTCGACGGCCTGTGGGAGTGCATCCTGTGCTTCTGCTGCTCGACCTCGTGCCCGTCCTACTGGTGGCAGGGCGAGCGCTATCTCGGCCCGGCGATCCTGCTGCAGGCCTATCGCTGGCTGGCCGACAGCCGCGACGAGGCCAAGGGCGAGCGGCTCGACAACCTCGAGGATCCGTTCCGGCTCTATCGCTGCCACACCATCATGAACTGCACCAAGACCTGCCCGAAGAGCCTCAACCCGGCGAAGGCGATCGCCGAGATCAAGAAGCTGATGGTCGAGCGGACGATTTGACCGTTCGAGTGCTGCGGCAGTAAATCTGGCCAAGTTGGCCAGATTTTCATGACCAAGGGTTTCAACCTCTCCGAAGCGAAAGACCAGCTCTCATCGCTGGTGGATAGTGCTGCCTCGGGCGAGGAGGTCGTCATTGCCAAGCACGGCAAGCCCATGGCCAAGCTGGTTCCCATGCCCGTGGCGGCAAAGGGGCCGCGCAAGCCTTCTGGTGCGATGAAGATTAAGTGGATTTCCCCGGACTTCGATGCACCGTTGCCCGAGGAGCTGCGCAAAGCCTTTGGCATCGATCCCTGATCTGTGCGCCTGCTGCTCGACACGAATATCTTTCTCTGGTGGCAGTGGCGCGATCCTCTTCTGCCTGCTGAGGCGAGGATCACGAAAACGATATCCTGATCAGCGCAGCCACCATTTGGGGGATCGGCATCAAACGCAGGATCGGCAAGCTCGACTTCGAAGGCAGTGCCGTGGCCGCCTGCAGCGATGCCGGCTTCGAGTTTCTCGACATGACGGCTTCTCGCGCCGAAGCGGCTGGAGATCTGCCTCGCCATCATGACGATCCGTTTGACCGGATGCTGATTGCACAGGCGCGATTGGAGCATTTGACGATCGTCATGCGCGATGCGCAATTCGGCTCGTACGAGGTCCCGCTGCTCGACCTTCGCCGAAAGCAGAGTGCAATCCGGTGAAGGTGATCGCCGGGATCAAGGTCTCCCGGACCCCGCCTTTCTTGAATAAACGGCCCGCTTCGGGGGGCCGTTTTTCTTTTGCATGGCCTTGACTCGGTCGGTCGACCGACTTACATGGCAAATTATTCGGTCGGTCGACCGAATTCCAGACGAATGAGGTCCTGCCATGGGCGGATTAGTCTCTGCGATGTATGGCGGCGTGGCCTACACGCTGTTCCTGGGCACCATCCTTTACGCCATCGCCTTCGTCGGCAATCTGCCGGTTCCCAAGACCATCGACAGCGGGGCGCCCGGCCCGCTGCCGCTGGCGCTGATCGTCAACGTCGCGCTTCTCGGCCTGTTCGCCGTCCAGCACAGCGTCATGGCGCGGCCCGCCTTCAAGCGCTGGTGGAAGGCGATCGTGCCCGAGTCGGTCGAGCGCTCGACCTATGTGATCTTCTCCAGTCTCGCGCTCGTGCTGCTCTTCTGGCAGTGGCGGCCGATGCCGCAGCCGGTCTGGTCGGTCACCGACCCCATCGGCGTCGTGGTTCTCCAGGTCGTGTTCTGGGCCGGCTGGGGCCTGGTGTTCCTCAGCACCTTCCTGATCAACCACTTCGAGCTGTTCGGCCTGCGCCAGGTGTGGTGCCGGCTGATCGGCAGGACCCTGCCGCCGCCGGCGTTCCGCACGCCCTCGCTCTACAGGCACGTGCGCCATCCGCTGTATCTCGGCTTCCTATTGGCCTTCTGGTCGACGCCCGTCATGACCCTGGGGCATCTGCTCTTTGCCGTAGCCACGACCGGATACATCCTGATCGCCATCCAGCTCGAGGAGCACGACATGATCACGGTCTTCGGCAACCGCTACCGCCGCTATCGCGAGCAGGTGTCGATGCTGATCCCGCTGCCGTGGCGGCGGACTCGCATCGAGGAGATCTCTGCGGCGGATGTCGACAAGCTCTGACGTTCGTTCACATCCTTGGGAGGGATGTGGCTTTTGGCACTCGGGAGGAGGATGTGACATGCGAGACACCACCACGCGCGGTGCTGAAACCGGCACCGCGCTGCTCGAGGCAGCGAAGAAAGTGCTGCACCAGAAGGGATACTCCGGCCTGTCGACCCGCGAGGTCGCGGCGGCGGCCGGGGCCCCGCTCAGCCAGATCCACTACCACTTCGGATCCAAACAGGGGCTCGTCTTGGCACTGTTCGAATACCTCAACGCCCAGCTGCTCCACCGTCAGGACGCATTATTCCACGACCCGACGCTCAAGTTCTCGCAGCAGTGGGATCGCGCCTGCGATTATCTCGACGACGACATCGCCTCCGGGTACGTGCGTGTCCTGCAGGAACTGATCGCCGCGAGTTGGGTCGACAAGGCGGTCGCCAAGATCGTCACCGCCGGCCTGATGGGCTGGGGCGATCTGCTGACCGGGCTGGCGCGCAAGGCCGAACGGCAGCTCGGCTCGCTGGGCCCGTTCAGCGCCGAGGATATCGGCTCGCTGATCGCCTGCGCCTTCATGGGCGCCGAGAGCCTCTATCTCCTGGGTATCGAGAAGCGCGGCATCCCGCTGCGCACCTCGCTGCGGCGGTTCGGCGACCTGATCCGCCGCCTCGAAGCGCAGCCGGTCGGGGCCTGAGCCGATGCGCGCGAAGCTCCCCGCCGAGACGGGATGCACCGTGCGCGACGGCGTGCGCCTCCATTACGAGGTCTACGGTTCGGGCGACGAGACGATGCTGTTTGTGCCGCCCTGGAGCATCGTGCATTCGCGCGTCTATAAGGCGCAGCTGCCCTGGTTCAGCGAGCGCTTCCGCTGCATCGCCTACGATGGGCGCGGCAACGGCAAATCCGATCGGCCGGACAAGCCCGAGGCCTATTCGCTCGAGAACCACGTGGCCGATGCGCTGGCCGTCATGGACGCGACGGGCACCGAGCAGGCGATCGTGCTCGGCCTGTCGTTCGGCGCGCTGGTGTGCTGCGTGCTCGCCGCGCACCATCCCGAGCGCGTGAAGGCGGCGATCCTGGCCGGTGCGGCGGCGGCGATCGGCCCGAGCTTTCCCTACATGAGCCATCGCCATTTTATGCAGCCGCACGACAGCCACGAGGGCTGGGACAAGTACAACCGGGCCTACTGGCTCGCGCACTATCCCGACTTCGCCGAGCATTTCGTGCGCAACATCTGCTCGGAGCCGCATTCGACCCGCCAGATCGAGGAGGGCATTTCCTGGGCGGCCGAAACCGACGGTCCGACCCTGGTGAACACGGTCGAGGGCCGGGTCATCGCGCCTCCGTTCGATGTCGGCGAGGCGATGTATCGCAAGATCCGCTGCCCGGTGCTCGCCCTTCACGGCGACGACGACCGCATCCAGCCGCACGCACGTGGCAAGCTGGTGGCCGACTTGAGTGGTGCCGAGTTCGTGACCATGGAGGGCGGCGGCCACAACCCGCTCGGCCGCCATCCCGCGAAGTGCAACGCGCTGATTGGCGATTTCCTCGACCGGCGGTTCGGTCTCGCGCGACCCCTTTCAGGACCCGGGCCGACGACGCGCGCTGGCGGCGCGAAAAAGGTGCTCTATCTCTCGTCGCCGATCGGGCTCGGCCATGGCCGCCGCGACATCTCCATCGCGCGCGAACTGCGCACGCTCCGGCCCGGGCTGCAGGTCGACTGGCTGGCACAGGATCCCGTCACGCGCCTGCTCGAGGCGAATGGGGAGCATGTGCATCCGCTGAGCGCGCGGCTCGCCAGCGAATCGCGCCACATCGAGGAGGAATCGGGCGAGCACGATCTCAACGCCTTCCAGGCGATCCGGCGCATGGACGAGGTGCTGATCGCCAACTTCATGATCTTCCAGGACGCGGTCGAATCTGGCGGCTACGATCTCGTCGTCGCTGACGAGGCGTGGGACGTCGATCATTACTGGCACGAGCATCCCGAGCTGAAGCGCGCGCCGCTGGCCTGGCTCACCGATTTCGTCGGCTTCGTGCCGATGCCGTCGGGCGGCGCGGCCGAGGAATTCCTCACTGCCGACTACAATGCCGAGATGATCGAGCACGTCGAGAACCATCCTGGCCTGCGCGACCGCGCGATCTTCGTCGGCGGGCCGGCCGATATCGTGTCTTTGTCGTTCGGCAAGGACCTGCCGGCGATGCGCGACTGGATTCCGCGCCACTACGACTTCTCGGGCTACGTCATGGGCGAGCATCCGCGTGCCTGGGGCGAGCGCGCTGCGCTGCGCGAGCGGTTGGGCTATCACGCCGACGAGAAGGTCTGCATCGTTACCGTCGGCGGCTCGAGCGTCGGCCTGCCGCTGATCCGCCGTATCCTGCAGGCTTTGCCGGCCGCTCGCCGCCGTCTGCCCGAACTGCGCACCATCGTGGTCGCGGGCCCGCGCATCGATCCCGCATGCCTGGTCGTGCCGCCCGGCGTCGAGGTGCGTGCTTTCGTGCCCGATCTCGACCGCCATCTCGCGGCCTGCGATCTGGCGCTGGTGCAGGGCGGGCTCACGACCTGCATGGAGCTGACGGCGGCCGGCACGCCGTTCCTGTTCTTCCCGCTGCGCAATCACTTCGAGCAGAACGTCCATGTCGCTCATCGCCTCGCCAACTACGGGGCGGGCCGGCGCATGGACTACGCTACCGCGACGCCCGACCTGATCGCCGGGGCGATGGTCGAGACCCTGCGCGCGCCTGCGGCCTTCAAGCCGGTGGAAGCCGATGGTGCCAACCGTGCGGCGCGCCTGCTGGCCGAGTTGATCTAGTCCCCAACCGACAGGACCTCCCATGATCGAAGACGCACGTGGTCTGATCGACTACGACGAGAGCGGCGATGGTGCGACTGTGGTGCTCGTGCCGGGCTCGTGCAGCACCGGCGCCGCCTGGCGGCCGGTGATCGCCGCCTGGAACGGCGCCTTCCGCGCCGTCACCACCAGCCTCTCGGGCTACGGCGGCACGGCAGAGCGGCGCAGCGCGCGCGATCCCTCGATCGACCACGAGGCCGACATCGTCGAGGCCGTGGTGCGCAAGGCCGGCAGGCCCGTGCACCTGGTCGGCCATTCGTTCGGCGCCGTCGCATCGCTGGCGTTGGCGCTGCGCGACTGCACCGATATCGCCAGCCTGACGCTGATCGAGGCGCCGGCGGCAGAGCTGCTGCGCACGCTGGGCGAGCAGGAGCACTACCAGGCCTTCCGGCGCATGACCGACGCCTATGTCGCCGACTTCGCCGGCGGCAATCGTGCCGCGATCGCTTCGATGATCGACTTCTATGGCGGCGCCGGCACCTACGCGTCCTGGCCCGCCAAGGTGCGCAGCTACGCCGAGCAGACCACGCCGGTGAACATCCTCGACTGGGCGAGCGGCTACGGCTTCCCGCTCAATCCGGCCGCGCTCGCAGCGATCGATTTGCCGACGCTGGTGCTGTGCGGTGGGCAGAGCCATCCGGCGATGCAGTGCGTGAACGCTGCGCTGGCCTGGAGCCTGCAGGGAACGTTCGAGACCGTCGACTCGGCCGCTCATTTCATGATCTCGACCCACGCCAACGAAGTCGCGAGCCGCATCGCCGACAACATCCGCCGCGCGGCGCTCCGAAACTGGCGCTGCTGGCCGGACATTCGGCGCGGCGCAGCGCAAGGGTTGATGAGCCGGTCCGGAAGAGCATGAATTTGACCGCGCTAACCGCGCGGCGGGTTCGCCTTCAGCCGGTCGGTGCCGATGGCGATGGCGTGCTCGATCGCGCGCCGCGCGGCCGCACCGTCGCGCCGCTTCAGTGCGGCGACGGCATCGGTGTAGACGCCTTCGAGCTCGAGATCGACCGCTGACGCCACGTACATGAAGCGGAACGACGGCGCGCTGCGCGCCCACAGGCCCTCGATCATCCGCAACAGGTTCGGCATGCGCGCGGCGGCGTAGATGCCGAAGCGGAATTGCTTGCTGAAGCCGAGGCTTCTGTCGGTGCGGTCGGCATGAGCGGCGGCGATGTACTCGGCGAGCAGTTGCTCGAGCGACGCGATCTCCGTTGCGGTGATCGAGGCCGCCGCCTGCTCGGCTGCCAGTCCCTCGACGGCCATGCGGATCAGCTTCAGCTCCTCGAAGCGCTCGTGGCTGAACTCCGGCACGCGGACCGACTGGTTGGGCACCATGTCTATCGCGCCTTCGGCCGCCAGCCGCGACAGGGCCTCGCGCACCGGTGTCGCGCTGGTGCCGAGCATTGCCGCCAGAGCGCGGATGTTCAGCCGCTCGCCGGGCTGGAAGCGGCCGGCCATGAGCGCCTCGCGAATCCCGCGCTCTACATGGGTCGACAGCGTCTCGCGCGGCGGCTGGGCCAGCGCAGGCGGGTCGTCGTCAGTCGGGAGGGGAAAGGCTTCCATGGGACGCTTGTCCTATATCGTATATCATATATCATCTAGGGAAGAAAACGACCGACAGGCTGCGCGGGGGATGCGCGTTCAATGATTTCCTTGGCCTTCGACATCGGCGGCACCTTCACCGACTTCGTCCTGCACGACGGCGCGGCCGACCGGACGTGGTTCCTCAAGGTGCCGAGCACGCCGCAGGCGCCGGAGAAGGCAGTGTTGTCGGGGGTCGACGAGATCCTGGGCCGCGCCGGCATGGCGCTCGCGTCCGTCGACACCGTCCTGCATGCAACGACGGCGGCCACCAACGCGATCATCGAGCGCAAGGGTGCAGAGGTCGGCCTGCTCACGACCGAAGGCTTCCGCGACATCCTGATCATCGGCCGCCAGAAGCGCTACGAGACCTACGACCTCTATATCGACAAGCCCGCGCCTCTCCTGAAGCGCCGCCACATCCACGAGGTGCGCGAGCGGATCGGCCATGACGGCAAGGTGCTGAAGCCGCTCGACACGGCCTCGCTCGACGAAGCGATCGACGCCATGGCGAAGTCGGGCCGCGAGACGGTGGCGGTGTCGCTGCTGCACGCTTACGCCAATCCGGCGCATGAGCGCGCGGTACGCCAGCGCATCCTCGAGAAGGCGCCACATCTCTCGGTGTCGATCTCGTCGGACGTCTCGCCGAAGTTCCGCGAGTACGAACGCACCAACACGACGGTCGCCAACGCCTATATCAAGCCGCTGGTCAGCCGCTATGTCGCGCAGTTGCAGGACGCGCTCGCCTCGCGCGGCTACCGCCATGACCTCTTCATCATGCAGTCCTCGGGCGGGCTGGTGGCGCCCGACCTCGCGCGCGAATACCCGATCCGCATCGTCGAATCGGGACCCGCCGCGGGCGTGCTGATGTGCGCCGGTGTCGGCCGCGAGGAAGGCTTCAACGAGGTCATCACCTTCGACATGGGCGGCACGACCGCCAAGCTCGGCGCCGTCGACAACGGCAAGCCCGCGATCGTGCCGAGCTTCGAGGTCGACCCGATCCGCTACAAGAAGGGCAGCGGGTTGCCGATCAACGCGCCGGCCCTGGAGCTGATCGAGATCGGCGCGGGCGGTGGCAGCATCACCCGCGTCCAGGAAGGCATGATCGCAGTCGGTCCCGAAAGCGCGGGCTCGGAGCCGGGTCCGGCCTGCTACAGACGCGGCGGCGCGCGCGCCACCGTGACCGATGCCAACCTCGTGCTGGGCTACATCGATCCCGGCTATTTCAACGGCGGCGCCATCGGCCTTGACCGGGCCGCCGCCGAAGCCGCCGTCACCGCCGACCTCGGCAAGCCGCTCGGCCTCGGTCTCGGCGAGGCGGCGTGGGGCGTGCACCTGATCGCGACCAAGAACATGGAGCATGCCATGCGCCTGGTCTCGGTCGAGCGCGGCCGCGATCCACGGCGCTGTGTACTGGTGGCATTCGGCGGCGCCGGGCCGTTGCATGCGGCGCGGCTCGCCCGGCTGATCGGTATTCCCACAGTGGTGGTCCCACTCGGCGCCGGTGTCGGCTCGGCAGTCGGGCTGTTGCAGGCCGATCCGCGTATCGAC
>DASXQC010000373.1:0-5273 GCA_036493235.1 Reyranella sp. | reverse complement strand
GCTCGATCGCGGGCCGCGCCAGGGGCTGCTGCACGGCGTGCCGATGGGCGTGAAGGACATCATCGACAGCCACGACCAGCCGACGACCTACGGCTCGCCGATCTACAAGACGCACCGGCCGCTGGCCGACGCCGCGACCATCGCCCTGGCGCGCGGTGCGGGAGCGATCCTGCTCGGCAAGACGGTGACGACCGAGTTCGCCAACCGCCATCCCGGCAAGACACGCAATCCGCACAACCCCGACCACACGCCGGGCGGCTCGTCGTCGGGCTCGGCGGCCGCGGTGGCCGACTGGCAGGTCGTGCTGGCGACCGGCACGCAGACCGGCGGCTCGGTGATCCGGCCGGCGGCATTCTGCGGCGTCTACGGCTACAAGCCGACTTTCGGCCACTTCCCGGTCGCCGGCATGAAGGCCAACACCGAATGGCTGGACACGATCGGCGCCTATGCCCGCAGCCTCGACGACATCGCCCTGTTCCGCGCCGCGCTGATGGCGATCCCGCATCGGCCGATCGAGAAGCTCGAATCGCCGCCACGGATCGCCGTCTGCTTCACGCCGCACAAGGATGAAATGCAGCCCGAAGGCATCGCCGCCATCGAGGACACGGCGGCCAAGCTGCGCAAGGCGGGCGCGCGGGTGACCGAGTTCGAGATGCCGGCCGAGATGTTCGAGATGCGTGACGGCCAGCGCCTGCTCTCGGCCTTCGAGGGGCCGCGCGCCGGAGCCGACGAGGGGCGCCGCTTCTACGACCTGCTCTCCAAGAGCTTCCAGGAAGACAAGATCGCGGCGGGACAGAAGCTCGACTACGCGGCCTGGGCTGCGGCCCGCACGCTCGGCGAGCGAGGGCGCGCGGCGGTCGATGCCAAGTTCGTCGACATCGACGCCATCCTGACTGCGCCGGCGCCCGGCGAGGCGCCGCTCGGCCTGGAGCGGACCGGCAACGCGACCTTCAACCTGCTCTGGACCTATCTCTGGATGCCGTGCGTGCACTTGCCGTTCGGCCGCGGGCCCAAGGGGTTGCCGGTCGGCATCCAATTGGTCGGCCGGCAGCATGAGGATGCCCGCTTGCTCGACATAGCCGGTTGGGTGCAAGGAGCGCTGCGATGAAGCCGATCAGCGCGACCGAAGCCGTCAAGGCGATCGAGGCGGGCACGCTCACCTCGGAAAAGCTGGTGCAATCGTGCCTCGACCGCATCGCCGAGCGCGATCCCGTCGTAAAGGCGTGGGTGCATCTCGATCCGGCACTCGCCCTGAAGCAGGCGCGCGCCGCCGACCAGGCCAAAGGCGGCCTGCTGCGCGGCGTGCCGATCGGCGTGAAGGACATCATCGACACGCACGACATGCCGACTGGCCACAACTCGCCGATCTTCGAGGGCAAGGTGCCTTTCGGCGACGCCGCCTGCGTGGCGCTGTGCCGAAGCGCCAACGGCGTGATCATGGGCAAGACCGTGACGACCGAGTTCGCCAACCGTCATCCCGGGCCGACCACCAACCCGCACAACGCGGCGCACACGCCGGGCGGCTCGTCGTCCGGCTCGGCCGCGGCGGTGGCGGATGGCCACGTGCCGCTCGCCTTCGGCACGCAGACCGGCGGCTCGGTGATCCGGCCGGCGGCCTATTGCGGCGTGATCGGCTACAAGCCGACCTTCGGTGACTTCAGCCGGGTCGGCATCAAGATGCAGTGCCATTCGGTCGATACGCTCGGCCTGATGGCGCGCACCCTCGACGACATCGCGCTATTCCGCGGCGCCGTGCTGGCATTGCCGCCGGTGCCGATTGATCGCGATATCGCCGCGCCGCGCATCGGCTTCTGTCGCACGCCGATCTGGGACGAGGCCGAGCCCGATACCAAGGCGCTGCTGGAGAAGACGGCGGCGAAGCTCGGCGCGAAGGAGGTGGCCTTTGCACCCGAGTTCAAGGGCATCCTCGGTGATCACGGCGCGATCACCGGTTGGGAGAGCTTGCGCAACTACGCCGACGAGCGGCTGCGCAATCCCGACAAGGTCAGCGCCGAGTTGATGGCCATCCTGAAGAAGAGCGACGGCATCACGCTCGACCGCTACGTCGCCGCGCAGCGCAAGACGGTGGCCTTCAAAGCCCACGTCGACTCGCTATTCGACGATGTCGACGTGCTGCTCTGCCCCAGTGCGCCGGGCGAGGCGCCGAAGGGCCAGGAGTTCACCGGCGATCCGCGCTTCAACTCGATCTGGACGCTCGCCGGGACGCCCTGCGTCACGCTCCCGCTTGGCACGGGCGACCAGGGTTTGCCGCTCGGCGTCCAGCTCGTGGGCCTGCGCCATGCCGACGACAAGCTTCTCTCCATCGCCCAGTGGGTGCTCTCCCATGCCTAGGATCAACGGCGAACGACTCCTCGCGGACCTGCGGCGCATCGCCGACTTCGGCCGCTACCAGACCGGCGTGCATCGCCCGCATCTCTCGCCGCAGGATGTCGAGAGCCGGCATTGGCTCGCTGATCGCATGCGCGAGGCGGGGCTGGAGCCGGTGATCGACGGCGTCGGCACGGTGCTGGGCAGGAGCCCCAGGACCGGCCCGCGCATCCTGATCGGCTCGCATTCCGACACCCAGCCGCGGGGCGGCTGGCTCGACGGGGTGATGGGCGTGATCTATGGCCTCGAGGTGGCGCGCGCGCTTTCCGAGGATCCCGAGACGGCGCATCTCGCGGTCGACGTCGCGTCGTGGGCCGACGAGGAGGGCCATTGGGGCCAGATGGTCGGCAGCCGCTCGTTCGTCGGGATGTTCGGCGATGCCGAGATCGACAAGGCGCGCCATCGCGACGAGGGCACCGCGATGCGCGACGCGCTCAAAGCCGCCGGCCTCGAGGGCAAGCCGCGCGAGCAGTTCGAGGAGGGCCGCTATCGCGGCTATCTCGAGGCGCATATCGAGCAGGGCGGCGTGCTGGAGCAGACCGACCATCGCATCGGCATCGTCACGGCGATCGTCGGCATCTATGCCTACCGCCTCACCTTCAGCGGCATCCAGAACCATGCCGGCACCACGCCGATGCCGATCCGCAAGGACGCCGGCGTGGCGATGATGCGGCTCTACAACGAGGTGATGGAGACCTTCCCCAAGCTCACCGGCCCGCGCAGCGTCTGGACGGTCGGGAGGATGTCGGTCGAGCCCGGGGCGCCCGCCATCATTCCCGGCAAGGCCGAGATGGCGTTGCAGTTCCGCGACGCCGACAAAGCCGTGCTCGACCGCTTCGAGGCGGCGCTGACGGAGATCGTCGCGGCGGCCAACGCGAAGGGGCCGTGCACGGTCGAGTGCGTCAACCTCTCGCGCACCATGCCGACGGTGATGGACGACCGCTTCCTCGACGCGATCGAGGAGTCGGCGGTGGCGCACGCGCCCGACAAGCACATGCGCATGCCGTCCGGTGCCGGCCACGACGCGCAGATCATCGGCCTGAAGCTGCCGGCGGCGATGATGTTCGTGCCCTCGATCGGCGGCGTCTCGCACCACTTCAGCGAGAACACCGCCGACGCCGACATCGTCCTGGGCTGCCAGGTCTTCGCCGACGCCACGGCGAAGATCCTCAAGGGGAACTAGGGCTGGGAGCGCGCCCCTTCGCCAGGCGCGGAGATTTCTTTTTGGTCGACACGTAAATCTCCAACGCGACGGTGAGCGATTCCCTGGGAAATCTCGCTCCGGAACGTCGAAGGCCCCGAATCCGGCGCTCGCAGCGAGCTCATTATGGGCAATGGGCCGGCGTTCGAGGTCCGCAAACAGCGGCTTTTCCCCCGGGCCATTGCCCATAATAGGTGTTCGGCGCGTGATCCTGCAGTGTCGCGCGCATGATGATGATCGCGCTTCGCCTGCTGTCGCTCCTGAACCTGAAATCCCGATGGCATTGGCAATTCAGCCCGCGCCCCTGAACAGGGGTGTTTTTTCAGGGGGTGAATATCGGTGGATTCGTGGACTCCTGGCCCGAAACCCTTGTGCCATCGGCATCCAACCGGTCCACACCCGAGTGGACTCCTGTGGACTCCGGTCAAGGGCGATTCGATGAAAAGCAACTTCGCGCCAGGGCGGATCGTCTTCCGCTGGGAGCGCGCCACCGCGCACGGACCCGCATTGCGGATCCGCGCTGGAGTGGCGCGATCAAGGGCTGCTTGCAGCGGCGCATGACGCGTCACTGGAGTGACGCGCCCCCAGCAAAAGAGCTGCCATCGGCATCGAAGCCGATTCGCCGCTCCTTGGGACGGGTGGGACGGTCGGTCGCCTCAGTGCGCGATCACGAAGTGGGCGAACGGACCGCGCTTGTCGTCGGGCAGCTTGTCGGGCGCCTCGTCGATCCTGAGCTCGAGCGCGCAGAAGTCGGCGTCCTTCAGGGTCGCTGCGTCGCGGAGCCTGGCGAAATCGTCGTCGGTGAATCCGGCGGTCTGCAGCATGGCGCGGAATTCTTCGGCGCTCGGCAGCGAACCCTTGCCGCCGCTGGCCTTGCCGTTGCGGTAGGCCGCCTCCATTGCCGTGAGCGTGGCGCGGAACAGCTGCTGGCCCTCGTCGTCGAGCCTGGTGATGTCCTGGATGCCGGCGGCGGCGAACTGCCGGCAGGCGACGATGTCGTGCTTCTGCAGGTAGCTCACCAGCGCGACCCGGGCCTTCATGACGGCGAGCGCGGCCGCGTCGTCGGCGGCGGCGACGGTCGGGGCGATGATGGTCTGGCGAAGCTTGGCGATGGTGGCGAACACCCGCGACTGTCCGGCCTCGGGACGGCTTTGGTCCTCTTCGATCGCGCTGCGCAATTCGGCCGCGATCGAAGGATTGTCGGTCAGCACCTGCCCGACCAGCGGCTGCGTGCGATAGGCGGCCATCGCCTGCTCGGTGCGGGAGTCGCCGGTGAACGACTTCACCGCCCAGACGGCGAGGGCCACGGCGACGACCCCCGCGACCAGCACGAGGACGATTGTGGAATTGCGCATCATGGGGCTCCGGCTCGGCGCGACGCTAGCAGAAGCCCGCCATCAGGCGAACAGCTTGCGCAGCTCGTCCTTGGCCTTCTCGAGCGTACGGCGGCGGCTCGCCGACAGTCCCTTGCCGGCGCGGTTCATGTAGAAGGTCAGCATCGACATGGCCGATCGCAACGGCGCCGACTTGCGCCGCCTGCTGTGCTCGGCCGAGCGCTTGAGCGATAGAGCGATGTCGTGCGCGCTGCGCTTCTTGAACACACCGTGCTCGAGGTCGAGCGCATCGCTCTCTCGCGTCACCTTGCCCGACCACTTCCTGAGCTTGGCCCGGTGCCGCGCACCCA
>DASXQC010000372.1:0-11422 GCA_036493235.1 Reyranella sp. | reverse complement strand
CCGTGCCGGACGCGCCTGGACATCAGCGAGTAGACCACAGGAAGGACGAACAGCGAAACCATCGTGCCGAGCGTCATGCCGACCGTGATCACGATGCCGATCTGCGATCGGCCGCCGGCGCCCGAGCCGGTGGCGAGGGCGAGGGGCAACGCGCCGAGCACGGTCGCCACGGTGGTCATCACGATCGGCCGCAGCCGGATGGCGGCGGCATCGAGAATCGCGTCGTTGAAGTCCTTGCCGGCGTCGCGCAGCTGGTTGGCGAACTCGACGATCAGGATGCCGTGCTTGGCGATCAGTCCGACCAGCGCGACCAGGCCGATCACGCTGTAGAGGTTGTAGGAACCGCCGAAGATGTAGAGGCCGAGGATTGCGCCGAACACCGTGAGCGGCACCACGACCAGGATGATGGCCGGGTCGCGGAAGCTTTCGAACTGCGCGCTCAGCACCAGGTAGATGAAGATGATCGACAGCAGCATCACCAGCCCCATGGCGGCGCCGGTGCGCTCCATCGCCTTGACGGTGGCGCTGGCGGCGATGTGCACTGTCGAGGGCAGGACGGAATCGGCGATCTCCTTGAGCTCCGCCGTCGCCTCGGCAACGGTATGGCCGGGCTTGGGATCGGCGCCCAGGGTCGCGGTGTTGAGCTGGTTGGTGCGCGACAGGACGTTGGGACCGGCGGCCGCCGTGATGTTCATCAGCGAGCGCAGGGGGATGAAGGTGTTGTTGCTGCCGGACAGGAAGACGTCGCGCAGCGCATCTGTGCTGGAATGCTCCAGCTCGATATAGACGTTGTACTGGTCGCTGCCGGCGAAGAACGTCGAGGCGCGCTGCCCGCCCAGCAGAGACTGGATGGTCGTGCCGATGATGTTGACGGGGATGCCGACGTCGGCTGCCGCGGGCCGGTCGACGCTGACATCGAGCTTGGTCGTGGCGATGTTCAGGTCGGAGGTGACGTTCTGCAGGGTCTTGGCGTTCTTGGTCGCCTGCAGCACCGCGTCGGACGCGTTGGCCAGAACCTCGAAGCTGTTGGTCGTCTGGAGCAGCCACTGGACCGGCTGGCCCGCACTCACGCCGGCCAGCGGATCGGAGCTGAACAGCGTCGGCTGCAGGCCGGGGAGGTTGGCGAGGTCCTTGAAGATCGAATCGGAGATCTCGCTCGAGGTGCGCGTGCGCTCGCCCCACGGCTTGAACACGGCGATCGCCATGGCCTGGTTCTGCATCGGTATACCCTGCATCACCAGCGTGTTGGCGACCTCCGGCTGCTTGGCGATCATCTTCTCGGCGATCGACGTCCAGGTGCTGAGATACTCGAGATTGGCGGTCGTCGGCGCGGTGAAGCGGACGATCAGGTAGGCGTCGTCCTCCTGGGCGGACATCGAGGCCGGCACCTTGCCGGCGATGGAGAAGATCGCCGCGGTGATGAGCAGGGTCGCCAGCACAGTCTTCCAGGGATGGCGCAGCAGGACGGTCAACACCCCGCGATAGGATTCGGTCAGCCGGTTTATCGCGTGATCGACCTTGATCGCATAGCCGTTCGCCGGCTTGGGCTTGATCAGGTAGGCGCACATCATCGGCGACAGGGTGCGCGCGATGAAGCCGGACAGCAGGATCGAGATCGCCAGCGTGAAGGCGAATTCACGGAAGATCTGGCCGACCACGCCGCTCGCCAGGCCCATCGGCGCGAACACCGAGGCCAGCGTGATGGTGGTGGCGATGACGGCGAAGCCCACCTCCTTGCTGCCGAGGAAGGAGCTGTCGATCGCCGTCAGGCCGGCCTGGACATGGCGCTGCACGTTCTCGACCTCGACGATCGCGTCGTCGACCACCAGGCCGATCGCCAGCACCATGGCCAGCAGCGAGAAGATGTTGATCGAGAACCCCAGCATGTCGATGAACATCAGGGTGCCGATCAGCGACAGCGGAATGGTCACCAGCGGGATCATGCTGGTCGTGATCGAGCCCAGGAAGAACAGGATCACCACCAGCACCAGGCCGATGGCGATGAAGATGGTCACTGCCACCTCGTCGACCGAGGCCTCGATCGGCACCGAGGTGTCGAAGGCGAGCTCGAGCTTCATCGTCTCGGGCGCGGCCGCCTGCAGCTCGGGCAACATGGCGTGCACGGCCCGGCTGATGTCGATCGGATTGGCGCTGGACAGTGGCACCAGGCCGACCGCGATCGCGCTTTTGCCGCGGAAACGGAAGGAGGTCAGCGTCTGGTCGGGCCCGATCACCGCATGCCCGATGTCCTTCAGGCGGATGTTGTAGCCGTCCTTGGCGGTCCGCAGGATCAGGTTCTCGAACGCCGGCTCATTGGTCAGCGCCGTGTCGACGACGACGTTGATCGACGAATCGGGGCGATGGAACTGGCCGCCCGGCGTGTTGATGTTCTGCGCAGCCAGGGCGTTGCTGACGTCCTGCACCGTGACGCCGAAAGCCGCCATGCGCACCGGATCGAGCTGCAGCCGGATGGCGTAGAGCCGCTCGCCGACGATCTGGCCCTGCGACACGCCGGGAATGCTGGTAAGGCGCGGCAGCATCTCGCGTCGCACGAACTGCGTGACCGCCATGTCCGTGCGCGTCGGATCGGCGAAGGTCAGGTACAGCACCGGCTGGCCGTCGGTGCTGATCTGGCTGATCACCGGCGCGACGATCCCGGTCGGCAGCTTGGCCTGCGCCTCGGAGACCTTCGAGCGCACCTGGTTGATGGCGTCGCTCGAGTCGGTGCCGGCCATGAAATTGACTTGCACGGTGCTGATGCCGGCCTGGCTGGTCGAGCTCATGCTGTCGATGCCGGCGACGGCGCCGACGGCGGCTTCGATCGGCACGCTGATCTGGCGCTCCACCAGGGCCGGATCGGCGCCCGGATACACAGTCGTGATCGTGACCGACGGCAGCACGAGGCTGGGAAACTGGCGAACCTGCAGGTCCTTCAGTGCCCACAGGCCGAGGATGGCCAGGATCACATTGATGACGATCGTGAAGACGGGACGCTGGATGCAGAAATTGGAAAGACCCATCAGTTCCCCGCCTGGCCCGCTTCCGGCTCCGGCACGATCTTGACCGCATCGCCGTCGCTCAGCCGGAACTGCCCGACCGTGACGACCTTCTCGCCTTTCTTCAGTCCCTTGACGATCTCTATCATCCTGTCGTCGCTGAGGCCGGTTTCCACCAGCTGTCGCTTGGCGATGTTCTTGTCGTCGACGACGAACACATAGGAGCCGCTGAGCTCGAGCAGCACGGCGCTCACCGGCACGACGAGCACGTTATCGTGGGCATCGAGATCGAGGCGGACATGGACGAACAGGCCGGGCCGAAGCATGCCCCCTTTGTTCGGCACCAGGGCGCGCAGCAGCACCGAACGGGAATCGGTCGAGACGACAGGGTCGATGAAGGATAGCCGGCCGATGCTGTCCATCTCGTCACCGCCCCTGCCGGGAAGGCGCACGTGGATGTGCATGCCGTCCTTCATCTGCGGTGCTATCGAGGCCGGCATCCGGAATTCGATCTCGAACTGGGACGTGTCGTCGAGCCGCACGACCGTCTGGCCGGTGTTGAGGTAGGCGCCTTCGTCGACGTTGTGCGCGCCCAGCGTACCGGGGAACGGCGCCCGCAGCGTGAGCTGGTCGAGCTTGCGCTGGTTGATCAGCAGGTCCGCCTGCGAGGCCGCCGCCTTCGACTGGGCCTGCTCGAGGTTGCGCGCCGAGTCGAGGCTCCGGTTGGTGAGCGATTCGGTGCGCTTGAGGTTGAGCACGTCGGTATCGTACTGGGCCTTCGAGGACTGCACCTGCGCCTGCGCGATGCGGTTGTCCATGAGGGCGAGCGGCGTGCCCGTCTCGACGTCCTGGCCGTCCTTGAACAGCAGCTTCATCAGCTGGCCGGGCTCGTTCGGCACGATGTTGACGGTGCGCTGGGGCACCAGGTTGCCGTAGGACGTTATCCGGTTGACCATCCGGGCGGTGGTCACCTCTTTCACCGAGACGGGAACGAAGACTGTGTTGACGCCTGTGTCGGTATGGGCGGCGGGCTTCTGCTTGCTATACCAGGCGGCACCGCCAGCAGCGGCCGCAATGACGAGTATCGCGACAATGACGATCGGTCGTTTCAAGCCTGCCCCTCCGCTGCAGCGGTTCTGAAGACTCTAACGGAATCGGGTGAATTCTAGAAGAACTGATACAGCAAGGGCGGTGCCGTCTCGTGCGCGCCGAACAGGTAGATGAGCAGGAGCGCGAGCTGGATCATCGTGGCCGCCGGCGACGCCACGATTTTGTCGAAGGCCGGCACCCGATCGGCCAGCGTGCAGAGCACGAGAAGCGACAAAAGAAGCAGGCCGGTCGCCGCCAGCCAGTCGATCGGCGTGCCTGCGGCGGCCGGGTCGACGAGCCACAGGAACGCGAGCGCCAGCACGAAGTAGCCGACGGCCAGGGTGCGGGCGACGGCGGCGTAGAGGCTCTGCCGGGACAGGGCCTGGTAGCCGCGCCGGCCGAGCCACTGGCCCATCGCCACCTGGTAGAGTTTGTTCAGGCTGACTCCCAGCCCCAGCATCAGGCCATACAGGACGTAGCGCGGGCTGAGGCCATGCCACAGGCCCATCAGCAGGAAGGTGGCGAAGAAGCCGAGGGCGCCGAGGTAGGGCACGACAGCGGGACGGTTGTCGACTGCAATCAGCGCCTTGGTGAGCGGATTGAAGACATAGAGCTTGAACCACTCCGACAGGCTGATGTGCCAGCGCGACCAGAGATCGAGGAAATCGGCCGAAAGATAGGGCCGGTCGAAGTTCTCGGGCGGCACCAGCCCGACCAGCCCACCGAAGCCGCGGACGATGTCGGTGTAGCCGGAGAAGCTGGCATAGAGGTAGATCGCATAAGCAAGCAGGCCCAATGCGAGATCGACAGCGGGCGGCCAGCCGTTGCCCGGTGCCTGCGTCCAGTTGAACAACTCGAAGAACAGCCCGGCAATGACGGCGAATTTGAAGAAGCCGCCGACGATGGTCGGGCCGAATCGGCGGATTGCCGCGAGGTGCGGCCCGACCGGCGCTCCGCGGCAGCCGTCGGCAAAGTCGGGAAAGCGCTGGATCGGGCCGGCAAGAAAGGTGAGGTAGCAGAACAGGTAGGTGAGATAGGGCAGCAGGCCGACATCCGCCGGCAGCTCGTCGCCATGCGCGTCGACGATCAGATGCAGGATGCGGAACATCACGTAGGACAGGCCGATCGTCGATCCCAGCACCGGCCCATAGAGTGGCCATGACGACATCGCCTCGTGCGGCAAGACTTGCCGTATGGCGACGAACTCGAGAACGATGAGCGTCAGGCAGCCGGCCAGCAGCCAGGCGTTCTTGTTGCGCCGGACAGCCATCACGGCGAACCAGCCGGTGGCCGCCATCGCCAGCAGGCAGACCGCGTCGCCGACCGCCTCGGTGCTGGCCAAGGCGAAGATCAGGCTCGCGATCGCCAGCAACGACAGGCGATGAGTGCGGCCGAACGGGCTGCGCAGGGCGAGCGTGGCGACGCAGAAGATCAGCAGGAACGGGAGCGAAACGACGGTCAACGGAAGGCGGGCTGCTCTATTCCGCCGCGTTCAGCGCCGCACCCTGCGACTGCGCGCCAGGCCAGGCGGAGGCGGCCGCGCCCGCGGTCTCGAGCTGGCGCTTCATCAGGTCGTTGATCCCGGCCTGGAGAGTCTCGATGTCCTTGAATGAATAGCCCTGGTCATAGAGGTAGGCCATGTACCAGAGGCTGGTGTCGGGATCGATGTGGGTACTGTCGGTGATCGACTGGAAGAGCTCGAGCTTGATGCGCGCGGCATCCTCGTGGGTCATCGTGTTGTGGGACCACTTGCCGCCGGTTCCGGTCAGTCCGTACTTGGCGCGGTCGTCGTGCACCTTGGTGTGCTCCATGTAGTAGAACTCCTTGAGGGAGTAGAAGCGCACGCCGTTGTTGCGGATGAAATCGACGTTCTCCTGGATCGTCGTGTCGTCCTCGCCCGGGAAGCCCAGCACGAAGGCGGCCAGATAGGGGATGTCGTACTTATTGAGCAGCCGCACGCCCTCGGCGAACTGCCGGGACGTCACGCGCTTGTTCATGTTCTTCAGCACCTTGTCGCTCGCCGATTCGATGCCGAGATAGACGCCCGCGCAGCCCGACTCCTTCATCATCTTGACGTCCTCTTCGTTCACGTACTGGACGCGAAGGAAGCAGAACCATTCGAACGAATATTCCGCGAACATGCGGATCAGGTCGCGGAAGCGGTGCGGCGGCACGTTGAACGTGTCGTCGATGAAAATGATCCGGTCGACGTTGCCGATCTTGCGCACCGATTCGAGGTGCGCGCGCACATGGTCGGCCTCTACCGTGCTCCAGCCGCCGGCCGTCGTCGGATAGGAGCAGAAGGCACAGGAGAAGGGGCAGCCGGACGCCGTGCGGATCTGGATCGTCCGGTTCAGGAACGGCATGTCGTGCTGATGCCAGGTCGGCGGGATGTCGGTCAGCGCGAGCAATGGGTTGTTCCACCCCTTGCTGCCGGCATTGAAGGTGCCACGCGGCAGGTTGCCGTCGATCCAGGCGAGGTTCTGCACCGCCGAAAGATCGCTGCCGTCGCGGCGCGCCTGGATCAGGTTGCGCAGGTCGACCTCGGAATTGAAGGCATGCAGCACGTAGCGGAGGCCGTAGCGGCGCATGCGCGGCTCGAACTCGGCGACGCGGGCGTGGATCGTCTCGGCGTTGGCGTAGGCGCCGCCCAGCACGATGTCCATGTCGGGATCGAGGCTGCGCAGGCGCTTGGCGACGTGGCCGACTTCCTTCCAGGACAGATAGAAGGTCGACGAGATGCCGACCAGTGGCGGCCGCTTGTTGTTGGCGTAGGCCTCGGCGAACCAGTCCCATTCCGAATCGAGGTTGTTGATCACCCGGACGCGGAAACCGAACTGCGAGAGATAGTTCAGCAGGTGGACGCCGGACATCGACGGCAGGTTCCAGATGTTGAGCATCTGCCGCCGCTCGGGATAGTCGGCGTCGTCGAAGAATTTTCCGTGACGTTGATGGTTCAGATAGTCGAGATGCGACCGGAAGCCGCCCTTGTGATAGACCATCCGCGGATAGACCAGCGACTTGTAAAGATCGATCCGGTCGAGAGGCAGCCGACCGTACCCCTCGTAGTCGAGCACGTTCGACTGTGTCACCAGGATGAAATCGAGATCAGCCATGGACCGTGAATCCCACGGTCAGCCGTCCACGGGCCAGCAAAGTCTCGTCGGAAACGTCATGAATCATAAGCCTGAGTACAACCGATCGTACACTGTCCGAAAGCTGCTCGATCTCGCCGCGAACCCTGACGCGCGCGCCGGGAAGCGCCGGCGCCACGAAAGATATCTGGGTGGCGAGCAAAAGCGCATTGCGGCCTGGTAAATACATGCCAACCAGGCGCGAGGCGAGGGCTACCAGATATGCGCCATGCGCCACGCGATCCGCATAGCCGCGGGTGCGCGCGAAGACCTTGTCGACGTGCAGCGGACTTTTGTCGCCGGACAGCGCCGCGAACCGGTCGATATCGTCGTCAGCGATGACCGTCTCGAACTCGGCGTGCTGGCCGACCGCGAGGTCTTCAAGATCAAACGCTTCGGCTGCGTATGCCATCGCCAGCCTGCCCCGCAAAAACTCGTGATCATCGTGCCATGATGAACTTCATGCAGCAAGCTGCTTGCCGCTAGCGCAGATATGCAGCCTTGGCTATCATCTCTTGGATTTACTTGCGTTTTTTGTCGGAGGGGATGGCGTGTCGGGGGACGCGACAACAGGCCCTGTGTTTGGCGAGACTCTGTCCCGGGCCAAGATGGCTGTTGCGGGCGGTGACGCCTGTGCGGCTCTCTCCATTCTGTTCACGGCGCTCGGTCCCGATAGCGACTTCGTCGACCAGTCGCGCGCCGCCCGCCTCCTGAAGTCGATCGATCTCGGTCCGCTCAAGCTGCGTCGGCTGCGGATCGCGCTGCTGGCGGCCAGCACGCTGGAGCATTTCGCGCCGGTGCTGCGTCTGTGGCTTGCACGCATGGGCTTCGATGCGGATGTCACCGTCAATCCGTTCGACACCGCGACGCAGGCGGTGCTCGACCCAGCGAGCCCGCTGCGCACGGCCAGGCCGGACATCGTCTGGCTGTTCTCGACCCATCGGGACATCTCCCTCGAATCACAACCGGGAGATGCGGCGGCGAAGGTTGCGGCGCAGATCGATCAGGCGATTGCCGAGCGTCAGGCGCTTTGGGCGACATTGGTCGAGCAGGTTGGCTGCACCGTGATCGACAACATCGTCGATTATCCCGCGGACGACCCGTTCGGCAACCTCGCGGGCAGCACGGTGTGGGGCAAGCGGGCGATGCTGCGGCGCTACAACGCCGAGCTGCCGGCGGCGGCGCCGGCCGGCGTCGTGCTGTTCGATCTCGACCATGTGGCGCGTACCCTGGGACGTGCGCGGTGGGAGGATGCGCGCTTCTGGTATCACTCGCGCCATGCCTTCGCGCTCGATGCCTCCGGTCCTGTCGCTCACGCCGCGGCACGCCTGATCGCCGGCGCGCGGGGGCTTGCCAAGAAGTGCCTGGTGCTCGATCTCGACAACACGCTGTGGGGTGGCGTGATCGGCGACGACGGCGTCGCCGGCATCGCGCTCGGCCATGGCGAGGAAGGCGAGGCCTATGTCGCGCTGCATCGCTATGTGAAGGCGTTGAAGGAGCGCGGCATCATCCTGGCGGTCTGCAGCAAGAACGAGCACGAGACGGCCACGTCGGTCTTCCGCGAGCACCCCGATTGCGTGCTGCGGCTCGAAGACTTCGCGGTCTTTACCGCCAACTGGGGCAACAAGGCCGACAACATCCGCGACATCGCCGCGACACTGAACATCGGCCTCGATAGCCTGGTCTTCGTCGACGACAATCCGATGGAGCGCGACCTGGTGCGCCAGCACCTGCCCGAGGTCGAGGTGATCGACCTGCCCGAGGCCTGCTCGGGCTATGTCGAGGCGATCGCGCGGTCGGGCTGGTTCGAGACGGCGGCCTTCTCGGCCGAGGACAGCGCGCGTGGCCGGTACTATGCCGAGAACGCCCAGCGCGCCGCCCTGCGCAGCGCCTATGTCGACCTGCCGTCGTACCTGCGCGGGCTCGACATGCAGGGCGCGTTGGGCGGCGCCGATCCGTTCCACCTGCCGCGCATCGCCCAGCTCATCAACAAGAGCAACCAGTTCCACCTGACCGGGACGCGCTACTCGGAGGCCGAGCTCAAGGCGATCGCGACGGCGCCGGACTGCGTCGTGCGGCACCTGCAGCTCAGCGACAAGTTTGGCGACAACGGGCTGATCGCGAGCATCGTGCTGCGCCACCAGGGCCGCGCCATGCTGGTCGACACCTGGGTGATGAGCTGCCGTGTGCTCGGCCGCACGGTCGAGGAGTTCATCGCCAACGACATCCGCACGATTGCGCAGCAGCGCGGCTGCGAGCGCGTGGTCGGGCGTTACGTGCGTTCGGCCAAGAACGGCCTGGTGGAAGGCCTTTACGAGCGGCTCGGTTTCACTTGCGTGAACCGGTCCGATGCGATGACTGAATGGGCGTTCGAGCTAGGCGCGGACGTTCCGGCATGGACGACCTGGGTACAGCCCATGCCAACGCGTGAGGGAATGGCGGCATGATCGAACGGACCGAAGTGATGCGGCGGCTGACCGGGGTCTTCCAGGAGACATTCGACGACCCCGGCCTGGAGCTGCGCGATACCATGACGGCGGCCGATGTCGACGAGTGGGATTCGCTGCAGCACATCGTGCTGGTGCTGGCTGTCGAGCGCGAGTTCCGCATCCGGCTCAATCCGGCCGAGATCGGCAAGCTCGAGAATGTCGGCCGGATGGTCGACCTCTTGCAGGCCAAGGCCGGTTGAGGGCGCCGTGAACCGCCTGCTCAGCCCCAACGAAGCGAAGTTCTGGCTGCTCGATGCCGGATCGCCGATGAACTGCGTCGTCGTGATCCGCCGCGCCGGCCCCTCCGAGATCGCGATGCCGCAGCGCTTCGCCCTTCCGATCGCCGAGTGCAGCGGCAAGACGCGCCCGCGCTGGGTCGAGAGCACGGCGCCGGGCGTGCTTGAGCGTCGGCGCGAGGTGGCGGCGGACGACTGGCTGGCCGTGGCGCAGGAGCTGCTCGATGTCCGCGTCGGCAGGGCCGGCGCGCCATCCTGGCACGCGGTCGAGCTGCGTGGTGCCGCACACACGACGCTGCTGCTTGCAGTCAATCACGCGGTGACGGACTGGCGGACCGCGCTCACGGTCGGGCACGCGTTCCTCGAGGACCGCCATCCCGGCGCGATGGCGCCGCCCTGCGAGGAGATGCTGCCGGAGTCGTTCTATGGCGATCCCGATGCCGGGGCGCTGCTCGACGGCTGGTGGTCGCCGCGCGCGGCTGCGCGCTGGGAAGCGGTCGGTGTCGACCGGCTGATGTCGATCATGCCGCCGGCGACGCCAACCCGCTTCGCCGCCCACAAATTCGACGCCGAGGCGACCGGACGGCTCACCATGCGCTGCGAGGACGAGGGCGCCTCGCTCAACGCCGTGCTGGCGGTGGCCATGCGTGACGTCATGGGCATCGACAGCGTGGCCCATGCCGTGGGGCTGGAGCGCTTCATCCGCCCCGCGCCGCCGGAAGGGCCCGGGCTCGCCGTGTCGCATGTCTTCACCAAGCTCGATCGCGGTGAGTTCTGGGACTCCGCGCGCGAGAGCCGCGACACGCTGTTCCAGGAGATCCGGAACGGCGCGGCGGGCGATGCGCTGCTGCCGTTGCCGAAGTTCCTGCTCAAGCCCGACACGCCGCCATCCTACGAAAAGGCTGCGATGACCATCACCGGCGCGCCGACGGCCGTCGCCAAGGCAGTCCGCGAGGGTATCGAGATGGAGCTGGTGCTGAGCTCCGCCCGCGGCGGCGGCAACATCCTGGTCCTGTCGCATGACGGGGATTGCCTGCAGCTGATCGCCGGCACGTCGGCCGGCCAGCCGGAGGTTCCCTTGGCGGCAATCGCCGAAAGGCTGGCCCATGCCTGATTCCTCGCCACTCACGCCGTTGCAGCAAGCGGTGATCGCGCTGCGCTCCCAGCGCGCGCGTATCGCCGAGCTCGAGCAGGCCGGTTCGGCGCCGATCGCCGTGGTCGGCATGGCGTGCCGCTATCCGGCCGGCGCCGATTCGGCCGAGGCGCTGTGGCAGGCGGTGCGCGATGGCCGTGACGGCAGCCGCGAGGTGCCGAAGGACCGCTGGGACATCGACTCGTTCTACGATCCGACACCCGGCCGCGCCGGCAAGATGTACGTGCGCAACAGCTGCTTCATCGACCGCGTCGACGGGTTCGAGCCGCTGTTCTTCCGCATCTCGCCGCGCGAGGCGATCGGCATCGATCCGCAGCAGCGCCTG
>DASXQC010000371.1:0-1911 GCA_036493235.1 Reyranella sp. | reverse complement strand
GGCCGGACAAAAGGGCGGCAGCGGCAATCGCGCCAGCAATCCGCCGGCTTCGCCAGCGGCGGCCGAGCAGCACAAATTGCCGCCGGATTCGACCACCAAGCAGACGCTCGACTTGCCCGGGCGAACGCTGAGCTTCACCGCCACCGCCGGCTCGATCCGCCTGTTCGACGACAAGGGCGAGGCGCAGGCCGATATCGCCTACACCTCCTACCAGCTCGACGGCGCCGATCGCGCGAGCCGTCCGGTGACGTTCCTGTTCAATGGCGGGCCGGGCTCGGCATCGGCCTGGTTGCAGCTCGGCAGCAACGGCCCGTGGCGCCTGGCCATCAACGCCGACCAGGTGACGCCGTCGACCTCGCCGGACCTGCAACCCAATGCCGAGACCTGGCTCGACTTCACCGATCTCGTCTACATCGATCCCGTCGGCACCGGCTATAGCCGCTTCGTCGCGACCGGCGACGACGTGCGCAAGAAGTTCTATTCGGTCGACGGCGACGTCGCCTCCGTCGCGGTGACGATCCGGCGCTGGCTGGAAAAGCACGACCGGCTGCTCTCACCGAAATATATCGCCGGCGAGAGCTACGGCGGCATTCGGGGGCCGAAGCTCGTCAACAAGCTGCAGACCGACCATGGCGTCGGCGTCAAGGGATTGATCCTGATCTCGCCGGTGCTCGACTTCCGCGAATATAACGGCTCCAGCATTCTGCAATATGTCGCGAGCCTGCCGACATTCGCGGCGGTCGCGCGCGAGGCCAAGGGCAGCGTGACGCAGGCCGACCTCGCCGATGTCGAAAAATATGCGCGCGGCGATTTCCTGCTCGACCTGATCAAGGGCGAGGCCGACTTGGAGGCCAGCAATCGCATCGCCGACAAGGTGGCGCAGCTCACCGGCATCGACCAGGCGGTGAGCCGCAGGCTCGCCGGGCGTTTCGAGGTCGGCGAATTTCGCCGCGAGTTCGACCGCCGCAACGGCAAGGTCACCGGGCGCTACGACGCCTCGGTGACCGGCTACGATCCGTATCCGGACTCGCTCTATTTCATCTTCGGCGATCCCTCGGGCGAGACGCTGACGGCGCCGATCACCAGCGCCGTGGTCGATCTCACCAATCGCAAGCTGAACTGGCGGCCCGACGGCTCCTACGAGCTGTTCAACGGCGCGGTGGAGCGCGCCTGGGATTTCGGTCACCGCATGCGGCCCGCGGAATCCGTCACCGAGCTGCGCAAGTCGCTCGCGCTCGATTCGAAGATGAAGGTGCTGGTGGGACACGGCCTGTTCGATCTGGCGACGCCGTATTTCGGTTCGAAGATCGTGCTCGACCAGTTGCCGGCTTTCGCCGGGCCGCAGCGCGTCAAGCTCGTGGTCTATCCCGGCGGCCACATGTTCTATTCGCGCGAAGCCTCGCGCAAGGCGTTCCGCGCCGAGGTCGAGGCGATGATGAAGTGATGGCTAGCGTTTTCGTTTTCGCCCGCCATATCTGCGCTCCAGCGTCGCAGCCAGCGCGCTCTCAGGTTTGAAGTTGGTGCCGCCGAGCCAGATGTCGGTCACCTTGCGCCGTTTGTCGCGCTCGCGGCGCACGGCCTCGCCGTGACTGGCATAGCCGCTTGCCCAGGCCATGCGGCCGCTATCGCGGCCGGTCACCTCGATCTCTGTCGCATCCGTGAAGGGATTGCCGAGGTGGGGATTGGCGACCAGCACCCTGTTGCCGGCAGGGATCAGATCGATCGCGGTCCACATCGTCCACCAGCGTCCGCGCCAGTCGCGCAGGCGGCGCTGTGGCGCGCCACGCGTCCTGAAGACGCGCAGGATGTTGAAGCAGCTCTCGACCCAGAACGCCGCCCAGCCGTCGATTGAATTGGTGAGGATGCTGATCGCGAGCTCGCATTCGGGCAACACCGCCGTGCGCGAGATAT
>DASXQC010000370.1:0-11860 GCA_036493235.1 Reyranella sp. | reverse complement strand
GCCGCGGCATTCGGCCATAGAATTACTTCATGCCGTCACAAGCAGTTATGTGGCAGAACCGAACCATGGTGCTATCCGGCCGCCGCATCGCGTTGGCGGCGCTGTTCCTGATGCTGGGGGTCTGCAGCGCACTCGCTGCCGTGCCGGTGCCCCGGCTCGACCGCGAGCGGTGCGTGTTCCGTCCGCCGCGCGGCGACAAGATCGAGTGCTACACGCTGGTCGTGCTGGAGAATCGCGCCAAGCCCAAGGGTCCCGAAGTGCGGCTCAAGGTGGCGATCCTCAAGGCCCGCCGCCCGCTCGCCGTCGATCCGGTGATCTACCTCGCCGGCGGCCCGGGCGATTCGCCGTTGATCGCCTCGGCCGCGGGCGCCGATCCGCTGGCTGAAGGCGACTGGTGGAACGACACTGCCGTCATTCGCAGGCGTCGGGACGTGATCATCGTCAGCGAGCGCGGCGCTGGCGGCTCTGCTCCCAATCTCGACTGCTTCGAGCCGCGCACGAGCGAGCCGGCCCGCGTCCGCCGCCGCGCCGTCACCGAGCCACAGGAGCGCGACATCCTGCTGCGCTGCCGCGCCGACTTCGACAAACACAAGATCGACGTGGCGATGTTCAGCACGCCGGCGCTGGCCGACGACGTCGCCGACCTGGTGTCGGTGCTGCAGATCCCCAAGGTCAATCTCTACGGCATCTCCTACGGCACGCGCTGGGGCCTCGAGGTGATGCGGCGCCATCCCGGCATCGTGCGCGCGGCGGTGCTCGACGGCGTCTACCCGCCGCAGATCAACGGCGAGCAGAACGAGCCGGAGATCGTCCGCACCGTGTTCGAGCAGCTCTACAGCGAATGCGCTTCCGACAAGCTCTGCCGCGAGCGCAATCCCGACCTCGCGAACAATGTCCGCACAATGCTGACCAACGCCGATCGCAATCCGCTGCCACTCACCCTGGACCTCGATGACGGCCCGCAGGCGGTGAAGCTCGACGGCGCCAAGCTCCTGCTGGTGATGCTGCACATGATGCGGCAGGGCGAGGCGGAGCTGGTGCCCGAGGCGGTGACAGGGCTGAAGCGCGGCGACAACCGGCTGATCAAGCAGTTCGCCGAGGATCTCGAGGAGGACGACGGCGGCCTGCTCGAAACCAACGCGCAGCAGTTCGGCGGGCTCTACAACACCATCGAATGCCGCGAGACCTGGGCCGGCGTCGACCAGGCGGCGCGCGATCAGGCGATCCAGACCGGCGGCGTCTACAGCCTGACGGCGCAGCTCAGCAAGCTGCCGGCCTTCTGCCCGGTGTGGCGCGTGCCGGTGGCGCCGCCCGCCGAGCGCCAGCCGGTGACGGCGGCGCTCCCGACGCTGCTGCTGAGCGGCGGCTACGACTGGCTGACGCCGCCGAACTGGGGCCGCGACGCGGCCAAGAACCTGCCGGACTCGCGGCACGTGATCTTCCGCTCGCAGGGCCATGGCGTGTCGAGCCAGGACCAGTGCGCGGCCCGCCTGCGCGACGAGTTCTTCGATTCGCCCGATCCGCGCTGGCCGCTGCCCTGCCGCGCCGACACGCCGCTCGACTTCCAGGCGGCGGCGGAGCGGGTGAAGCAGATGAGCCGCGAGAAGAAATAACGCTGCGCTCGAAGCGCACACCGGCCGGCATCTTCTGATTTGAATCGAGACAAGCTGGGATGCGGCATGCTCCAATATTACGATTTCACACAAAAGTTGGGTGAAAATGAGCATCCAGACGTCTGCTGTGTCAGTCGAGTCGCGTCCCAGTTTCCGCGAACTCTTCACGCCCAAGCTGGTCACGATCCTGAGCGAGGGTTACGGGCTCGGCGCGTTGCGGGCCGACGTCGTCGCCGGCCTCACGGTCGCCATCGTAGCGCTGCCCCTCTCGATGGCGATCGCCATCGCCTCGGGCGCCACGCCCGAGCGCGGCCTCTATACGGCGATCGTCGGCGGCTTTCTGGTGTCGGCGCTGGGCGGCAGCCGGTTCCAGATCGGCGGGCCGGCGGGCGCGTTCATCGTCCTGGTCGCCACCGCGGTCGACCGGCATGGCATCGACGGCGTGCTGCTTGCCGTGGCGATGGCTGGCGTATTCCTGACGATCGCAGGCCTTCTGCGGCTCGGCAGCTACATCAAGTTCATTCCCTACCCGGTGACGGTCGGCTTCACGGCCGGCATCGCCGTCATCATCTTTGCGAGCCAGATCCGCGACCTGTTGGGACTGACCCTGAGTGGCAAGGAGCCGGGGCCGATCGTGCCGAAGTTCGTGGCGCTCGCCGAAGCCGGCAGCACGTTCAATCCGCTCGCCGTCGCGATGGCCCTGCTGTCGATCGGCTTGATCGTGGCCTTGCGCAAATGGCGCCCGCACTGGCCAGGCATGCTGGTCGCCGTCGCGGTGACGGCGCTGGCGACCTGGGCGTTGGGCCTTCACGTCGAGACGATCGGCACGCGCTTCGGCGGCATCCCCTCGATGTTTCCTGCGCCGCACCTGCCGGCCTTCTCGCTCGCGAAGATGCAGGCGGTGCTGCCGGATGCACTCGCTTTCGCGCTGCTGGGGGCGATCGAATCGCTGCTGTCGGCGGTGGTGGCCGACGGCATGACGGGCCGCCGCCATCGCTCGAACTGCGAGCTGGTGGCGCAGGGCATCGCCAATATCGGCAGCGCGCTGTTCGGCGGCATCTGCGTCACCGGCACGATCGCGCGCACGGCCACCAACGTGCGGGCCGGCGCGCGCGGACCGATCGCCGGCATGACGCATGCGCTGTTCCTGTTGCTGTTCATCCTGCTGGCGGCGCCGCTCGCGTCGTTCATCCCGCTGGCGGCGCTGGCGGGCGTGCTGGCGACGGTGGCGTGGAACATGGCGGAGAAGCACCAGTTCGCGGCCCTGCTGCGCAGCTCGCGCGGCGACGCCGCAGTGCTGCTCGCGACCTTCGGCCTGACGGTGTTCCGCGACCTGACCGAAGGTATCGTCGTCGGCTGTGCGATCGGAGCGGTCCTGGTGCTGCATCGCATGGCGCAAACCGCCGGCATCCAGTCGGGCACGCCGCTGGTCGCGGCCGACCGGTCCGACACGGCCGAGCCGCGCACGCCGTACGACGCGGAGACGGTCAGCCATAGCAATGTGGTCGTCTATCGCCTGACCGGCGCCTTCTTCTTCGGCACGGCCTCGATGGTGAGCGCGGTGCTGGATCGCATCGGCGACCAGCACAAGGCGTTCGTGCTCGATTTTGCCGCGGTGCCGTTCGTCGATTCGACTGCGGCCAACGTCATCGAGACGCTGGCGCGACGGACCAATCGGCACGCGGTGAAGCTCTATCTCACCGGCGCGAGCCCCGCCGTTCGGCGCGCTCTGCTGGTCGCCGGCGTGCGGCCGCCGCTGGCGACCTACCGCAAGAGCATCGACAATGCGCTGCAGGAGGCGCAGGCCGTGTAGTATCGGCCGGATGAAACTCCTGCTTTCCGATTTTGCGTTCCGCACCTGGGGCGAGCGCATCGAGGCCAAAGGCGGCCTCAGCTTCGTGACTGCCGAGCAGGCGCTGGCGGACGGTATTTGCGACGCCGAGATCGCCTTCATGACCCGCGAGGTCACCGGCAAGTCGAGCAAGGGCAATCCGACACCCGAGCTCGCCGGCTTCGACAAGGTGGTGCGGGCCACGCCGACGCTGAAATGGCTGCAGATCCATCCCGCCGGTGCCGAGCGGCCGATCTATCGCGAGCTGCGGGCGCGTGGCGTGAAGGTCACGACGGCGTCCGGCGCCACGGCCGTGACGGTATCGCATAGCGTGCTGGGCGCGCTGATCGCCATCAACCGCCGCTTCCCGCTGCTGGCCGACGCCCAACGCCGCCACGCCTGGGAGCCGCGGCTGGGCGAGCGTTCGCCGCGCGACCTCAGGGGCCAGTGCGCAGTGATCGTCGGCCTGGGGCCGATCGGCCGCAACATCGCCCGGCTGCTCAAGGCGCTGGAGATGCGCACGGTCGGCGTGCGCCGCAGCGCCGAGGCGGTGCCGGATTGCGACCGCGTCATCGCCTATGACGGTCTGATGGGCGTGTTGCCGGAGGCCGATTGGCTGATCCTATGCTGTCCGGCCTCGCCTGTGACGCGCGGCATCGCCAATGAAGCGGCCTTCGCGGCCATGCCCAGAGGTGCGCAGTTCATCAACGTCTCGCGCGGCGAGATCGCGGTCGAGAAGGACGTGATCGCGGCCTTCCAGAGCGGCCATCTGGCGGGCGCCTATCTCGATGTGTTCGAGCGCGAGCCACTCGATCCGGCCTCGCCCTTGTGGGACATGCCGAACGTGCTGATCTCGCCGCATACCGCGAGCCATTCGCTCGGCCAGAACGAGGCGATCTTCGGGATTTTCCTCGAGAACCTCGCGCGCCTCCGGGCCGGCCAGAAGCTGCGCAACGACGTCGACGACCTTGGTTAGGTGGCGGCTCGGCCCTGCTGGCTGGCGTAGTAGGCGGCCTTGCGGGCGCGCATGATCTCGCCGAGCGGGCGATGGTCGGCCAGTCCGCCCCACGGGTCGAACTTCGCGGCCTCGGCCTGCTTGGCGGCGTCGTCGCTGGCAGCGACCAGCGTCAGGCGCGCCACTGTCATGATCGGCGTCTCCAGATCAGGCCAGACCTTCGAGGCGTCCTCGATCGGGGTGATCGCTTCGTCGACGAAGAACTGCAGCTCCATGTCCCAGTGGACCGGCCCGATCGCCAGCCGCTCGCGCAGGTCGGCGACGATGTCCTGCGAGCGTGCCGAGGATGGCGGATTGCCGACCGGCTTCAGCCGCACCTTCACGGCGTAAGGACCGCAGCGGAGCGGCGCGGCCGTGTTGAAGCGCTCGGCCGCGAAGCCGTTGAACTTCTTGCCCATCGCCGCGAACAGCTCGCGCAGGCGAGACCAGCCGCCAACCAGCCCGTGCGCCGTGAAGAGATGGAGGATCCCCGGCAGCGGCCCTTTGGTCGCCGACGCGATGAAATCGATGAACTCGCGGCTGTCGCGCGTCGGAAGCCGGTCCTGGTTGATCATCAGGAAATCCTGGTGATCGGTCGTGCCGCCGAGCGCCGACGGTCCCGCGACCTCCATCACCTTCAGCGCGAAGCCGCGGATGTCGGGGATTCGATCGGCCTGGATCTCGGGCCCGCCATTGGAGAAGCGCGCCAGCACGCGGTGCGTGCCCGGCGTGGCGAACAGGCCGTGGCGGGCAGGCTCGGGCAGGCCTTCCAACACTTCGAGCGTGCCGGTGGTGGCCAGCAGTTGCTTGCGATGCAGCGCGCGGCCCGGACCGTATTTGGCGGAGCGGTTGCGCTGCAGGGTGCCGATCACCTCGGTAACGCGTTTGAGATGGGCATCCTCGTCGGGAGCGATGCGTTCGGCCCATCTCGTGCTGGGCGCCATGCTGGGTTGTCTCATCGCCTCCAGTTTAGCGCCGGGTGGCGAGACTCTTGAATAGCGCATCGCTGCGCTCGTCGGCCGGGAAGAAGCACTCGATCCGCACCTCCTGCAGGGTCACGTCCTGCGGCGTGCCGAGCGTGGCGATGGCGGTGAAGACCGAGAGCGGGCGGCCGTTGACGATGTAGTCGAGCGTCAGGACAGGCTGCGGCCGCTCCTCGAAGCGCAGCTTGCGGAAGGAATCGGGCACGCCGGGAAAGGCCATCACCTCCTCGATGAAGGCGAGCGCCTTGGGCTCGCCGCCGTCGGCCAGGATCTCGGCATAGGTGGTCGAGACGAGATGGCGCGCGACCTCCTCCCAGTTGGAGAGCTTGGGCCGCAGCGCCGTGGGGTCGAGCAGCCAGCGCAGGATGTTGGGCGCCTTGCCGGGTGGCGAGGCGGGTGGCGGGCCCTCGAACAGGAACAGCGTGAAAGCGTTGGCCGCGTCGTTGCCCTGGATGAAGTTCCATAGTCGGTCGACCACGATCGCCGGATAAGGTTCCTGTTGCTTCAGCATGCGGTCGATCGCCTGACGCACCGGGGCGAGCTCGGGGGCGGCGAGATTGCTCTCGCGGTAGACCGGCGCGAAGCCCGCGGCGAGCAGCATGGCGTTCCTTTGGCGCAGCGGGACGTC
Source organism: Reyranella sp. (assembly GCA_036493235.1). Taxonomy (GTDB): domain Bacteria; phylum Pseudomonadota; class Alphaproteobacteria; order Reyranellales; family Reyranellaceae; genus Reyranella. The sequence continues at coordinate 5,811 of DASXQC010000370.1, read as the reverse complement.
GAGCGCGGAGGTGAGCTGCACCACCATCTCGCGGCTGGGCCGGGCTCGGCCGGATTCGAGGAAGCTGACGTGCCGCTGCGACACGCCGGATTGCAGCGCCAGCGCGAGCTGGCTGGCGCCGCGCCGGCGCCGCCAGGCGCGCAGCATGGGGCCGAACAGGTCAGGCTGGGCGGACGGCAGGGGCTGGGTGATGGACATGGGCCGCAAATTAGCACCGCCCGCGGGTCCGGCGATTACCTCTCCCGTAATTGCTGAAAGGGTGGCCTCGCGGCCACTGTCGGGAGGTCCAATCAACCGAGGAGGACATCATGACAGCCTCATCCGACCGACTGCTGCGGCGCACCCTGTGGGGCAACGCCGTGTTCTCCGTGATTTCCGGCATCGTGCTGGTGGCCTTCGCCGGGCCCTTCGCGGCGCTGGCGACCGACGAGCCGCTATCGGTCGGCAGCCTCGAGCTCGCGACCGTATTCGAGCTGCTGGGCCTGGGCGTCGTGGCGTTCGGCGCGATTGCCGGCTGGGCAGCTTCGCGCGAGACCTTGCCGCGCGGCTGGGCGCAGGCGGTCTTCGTGGCCGACGTCGCCTGGGTCGCGGGCAGCGCGCTGGTGCTGCTGCTGCCGGCCCCATGGAGCGCCTCCTGGAGCACGATCGGCATCGCCGGCATCGTCGTGGTGGCGCTGATCGTGGCCGACATCGCGGTTCTGGAGTATCTCGGCCTGCGTCGGCTGAGCGCCCCCGCCTGAACACCGTCGCCTGAGGGAGAGGACCATGGACAAGCTTCAGTTCCTGAACGAGCAGCCGCTGCCCTTCGCCAAGGTGCTGGGACTGAAGTTCGTGGCTGCGAGCGAGACCGGCGTGAAGGCGGAGATGGTGGTCCGGGCCGAGCTCTGCACGCGGCCGGACATCCTGCATGGTGGCGCCGTGATGGCCTTCGCCGACACGCTGGGCGCGGCCGCCACCGTGCTCAACCTGCGCGAGGGGCAGGGCACCACGACGATCGAGAGCAAGACCAATTTCGTGGGGCCCGCACCGGTCGGCACGACAGTTATCGGCGAGACCACGCCGATCCATCGCGGTCGACGCACCCAGGTCTGGACCACCCGCATCACCACCGCCGAGGGCAAGCTGGTGGCGGTGGTCACCCAGACTCAGATGGTGCTGTAGCGCGCCTCTGTCGGTGCAACAGTGGCCGATGCGGCCGGAGTCAGTGCAGCAGGAGTCAGTGCAGCAGCGCCGGGACGAAGGCGGTCAGGAGCTTGTCGGCGTCGGCGTTGGTCAGTCCACTGGTCTGGCCCCAGTGGACGATGATCTTCACGAAGTGCTCACGATAGCCGATCAGCAGGAACTTGCCGTAGATGCGGCCGCTGACCGAGCCGCCAGCGGTGCTGAAGGTGGTGCAGCGCAGGTTCCACGGTCCGTAGCTGCAGGCAGACGGCACCGCGGGCTTCTCGAAGCCCCTCATTCCAGCCGCCTCGGCCTGCTGGCGGATGATCTCCAGCTCGTCGGTGAACTGATTGATGATGGTCGGATGGCTGCTGCCGTTGGGCACGCGGCGGCCGTTGTCGTAGACGTCCACCGTGATGCCCATGCCGTTGGGGGCGGTGTACTCGTAGGTCGAGCCGTTGGAGCGCGTCAGGGTCGTGCCGGCCAGGCTCGACGGGAAGGTGATCTTGGTCCCGGCATCGACGCCGGGCGTCGCGGTTTGGGCGACCGCCGGGCCGACCATCGGACCTGTTGCGAGCAGGGCGGCGAGCAGGAGGACAGGGAGCCTAGACATCCAGGTTCGCCACCTTGAGGGCATTGTCCTGGATGAAGTCGCGGCGCGGCTCGACCACGTCGCCCATCAGGGTGGCGAAAATTTCGTCGGCCTCGTCGGCGTGGTTGATCTTGACCTGCAGCAAGGTGCGCGCCTCCGGATCGAGTGTGGTCTCCCAGAGCTGACCGGGGTTCATCTCGCCCAGCCCCTTGTAGCGCTGGATCGTGACGCCCTTGCGGCCGGCCTCGAGCACAGCGGCGAACAGCCCGGTGGGCGAGGAGATCGTGGTTTCCTTGTCCTTCACCGCGAACACGCCTGGCCGCTGGTAGATCCCTTGCAAGTCATCGGCCAGGGCGTCGAGCCGGCGCGCTTCGGCGCTCTTGATCAGCGGCCCATCGATCACGTGCCGCTCCTGCACGCCGCGCAGGCGCCGGCTGAAGGCGAGCCCACCGTCACCGGTCGGCTCCCCGGTCCAACCGCGCTCGAGCGGCGCGCTCACCGCGTTCAGGCGGCGCGCGATGTAGTGCGCGGCCTGCTCGGCGAGCGTGTTATCGGCCAGAATGTCGGGTTTGAGGGCGCCGGCAATGGCGGCCTGCTCGACCACCGCCTGGTTGGTCACGCGCCGAGACAGCGACAGCGGCTTCACCAGGTTCGTGACCGAGCGGGCGATGTCGACGGTGTGGCGCAGGTCGTCCTTGGCCTGCACCGAGCCGTCACCCAGCTTGAACGTGGCGCCTTCAAGTCCGCTCTCGATCAGGTGGTCGTCGAGCGAGCGCTCGTCCTTGAGGTAGATCGCCGACTTGCCCTTGGCTGCTTTGAACAGCGGCGGCTGGGCGATGTAGAGGTAGCCGCCGTCGATCAGGCTCTTCATCTGGCGATAGAAGAACGTCATCAGCAGCGTGCGGATGTGGCTCCCGTCGACGTCGGCGTCAGTCATGATGATGATCTTGTGGTAGCGCAGCTTGTCGAGCGTGAAGTCGTCATGCCCGATGCCGGTACCGAGCGCGGTGATCAGCGTGCCGATCTCCTGCGAGGAGAGCATCTTGTCGAAGCGCGCGCGCTCGACGTTCAGGATCTTGCCGCGCAGCGGCAGGATCGCCTGGTTGGCGCGGTTGCGGCCCTGCTTGGCCGAGCCGCCGGCCGAATCGCCCTCGACGATGAACAGCTCGCTGAGCGCCGGATCGCGCTCCTGGCAGTCGGCTAATTTGCCGGGCAGGGAACTCACGTCGAGCGCACCCTTGCGGCGGGTGAGCTCGCGCGCCTTGCGTGCGGCCTCGCGTGCGGCCGCCGCCTCGACCACTTTGGTGAGGATCTTGCGGGTCTCCGACGGGTGCTCCTCGAACCATTGGCCGAGCTTGTCGCCGATCACCGATTCGACCACCGGCCGGACCTCGGACGAGACCAGCTTGTCCTTGGTCTGCGAGGAGAACTTCGGGTCCGGCACCTTGACCGACAGCACGCAGGTCAGCCCCTCACGCATGTCCTCGCCGCTGAGGTTGACCTTCTCCTTCTTGGAGATTCCCGATTCGTCGGCATACTTGTTGAGCGTGCGCGTCAGCGCGCCACGGAAGCCCGCGAGATGGGTCCCGCCGTCGCGCTGCGGGATGTTGTTGGTGAAGCACAGCATCGTCTCGTGATAGCTGTCGTTCCACTGCATCGCGACTTCGACCGTGATGCCGTCCTTCTCGCCACGGATCGAGACCGGCGGGTTGTGCAGCACCTGCTTGTTGCGGTCGAGGTACTTGGCGAACGCCTCGACGCCGCCCTCGTAGAACAGCTCGGAAACCTTGGGCTCGGCGGCACGCTCGTCGGAGATGACGATGCGCACGCCGGAGTTCAGGAAGGCCAGCTCACGCAGCCGGTGCTCGAGCGTGGCGAAGTCGAATTCGGTCTTGGTGAAGGTTCCCTTGGACGGCAGGAAAGTCACTTCGGTGCCGCGCTTGCCGTCCGGCGCATCGCCGATCAACTCGAGGTCTTTCTCGGGGTCGCCGTGGCGGAACCGCAGGAAATATTCCTTGCCGTTGCGAAAGATGCGCAGGTCCAGGTGCTCGCTGAGCGCATTGACCACAGCGGCGCCGACTCCGTGCAGGCCGCCCGACACCTTGTAGGAATTCTGATCGAACTTTCCGCCGGCATGGAGCTGGGTGAAGATCACGTTGGCGGCGGAGATGCCTTCTTCCTTGTGAATGTCGACCGGCACGCCGCGGCCGTTGTCTCGCACCGTGACCGAGCCGTCGCCGTGCAGGACCACTTCGACCCGGTCGCAATAGCCCGCCAGCGCCTCGTCGATCGCGTTGTCGACGATCTCGTAGACCATGTGGTGCAGGCCGGTGCCGTCATCGGTGTCGCCGATATACATACCCGGGCGCTTACGCACGGCGTCGAGGCCGCGCAGCACCTTGATCGAATCGGCGTCATAGTCCTCGCCGTTGCCGGCGGTCTCGCGATTGAGTTCGTTCTCGCTCATCGTCACTGTCCCAACATCAGTCGGCCGCCACGACGCCGTCGTCCACGCGCAGCACCTGCGCGCGACCGGCGAGCGGCCTGAAAAGCTCGGCATCGGTGCCGGTCATCCAGCTCTGCACACCCAGCGCCACCACCTCCTCGAACAGCGCCGCGCGCCGCTCCGAATCGAGGTGGGCGGCGATCTCGTCCAGCAGCAGGAGCGGCGGGCGGCCACGCGACAGGGTCACCAGCCGCGCATGGGCCAACGCAATCGAGACCAGCAAAGCCTTCTGCTGGCCCGTCGAGCCCTCGGCGGCCGGCAAATCGAGGTCGAGATGACGCACGGCAAGATCGCTGCGATGCGGCCCCGTAGATGTGGTGCCGGCCTCGCCGTCACGCAAGCGGTTGGTGGCCAGCTCGGCGCGCAGCCGGTCCTCGGCGTCGATCGCGGCCATCGCCGCAATCCAGCCGTCGACCTCGCCGGTCATGGCGAGCGCCGCGCGCGGGAAGGGGCCGACTCCCAGTCGGGCCGCGGCATCCAGCCGCTGCACGGTGTCGGCGCGGTTGGCCGCCAACGCCACGCCATGGCGGGCCATGGTGTCCTCCAGCGCGGTGAACCAGTGCGGGTCGCGATTTCCTTCACCCAGCAGCCGGGCGCGCTGGCGGAGCGCATTCTCGTAGGCCGCCACGTCCCCCGCATGCTCGGGATGCAGTGCCGTGACCAGCCGGTCGACGAAGCGGCGACGCTCGCTGGCGCCGTCGAGGAACAGGCGGTCGAGCTGCGGCGTCAGCCAGACAGCGGCGACGTGCAGGCCGAGCGCGGTCTGGCTCGAGGCCGGCCGCCCGTCGATCCGCACCGCCCGGCGGGGCACACCGCCTTCGCCGCGCGGCGGCTCCAGGCCAGTGCCGATGGCGAGCCGCCCTTCGGGCGTGTCGAGGGTCGCGGCGACCGCCCAGCTCGAGGCGTCAGGCCGGCGCGCCACCTCGTCGAGGCGGGCGCGGCGCAGGCCGCGGCCGGGGGCCAGGAAGGAGAGGGCTTCGATCAGGTTGGTCTTGCCCGAGCCGTTGGGGCCGACCAACACCACCGGTTCGGCGCTGCAGTCCAGCCGGAGCTGACGGTAGTTGCGGAAGTCGGTCAACCGGAGCTGGCGGACAGCCAAAGGGGCCGGCGCTGCGCCGGGTGCGGCGTCGGGGCTATGGGTGAACGCACTGACCGATAGCGTCATACCCGCATCGGCATGAGCACGTAGAGCGCGCTCTCGTCGGAGCCATCGCGCACCAGGGTGGGCGAGCCCGCGTCTGCCATCAGGAAGTGGACGTCCGAGCCGTTGATCTGCTCGGTGATGTCCAGCAGGTAACGGGAATTGAAGCCTATCTCGAGCGGGGTCGCCTGGTAGTCGACCTCGATTTCCTCGGTGGCGCTGCCGGCATCGGGGCTGGTGGCCGAGAGCGTGACCACGCCCTTGGCGACGGCCAGCTTGATGGCGCGCGACTTCTCGGTGGAGATGGTCGAGACGCGGTCGACCGCCGAGGCGAACTCCTTGCACGGTACGTTCAGGACCTTGTCGTTGCCGGTCGGGATGACCCGCTCGTAGTCCGGGAAGGTGCCGTCG